>CAYLSF010000640.1:0-4837 GCA_964385675.1 uncultured Saprospiraceae bacterium | reverse complement strand
GACATTACTACCAAATTCCTTGAAATTTGTAGTATTAATTATTGAATATATTTAATCATAAAAATGATGAAACTCAACCTTATTACATTAGGAGCTTCTGTATTACTTTTAGCGAGTTGTAGCGGTAGTAAATCCGTACTAGAAGTAACCACTTTTAAACTCAAATCTACAGCAGATGCTGCTGTATTTAACCAATTAGATGCCGAAGTAGAACATAACTTTACGAGTAAACAACCAGGCTTTATTAAGCGACAAAGCGGTGTAGATGAAAATGGAGAATATGTTGTTTTGGTTTATTGGAATTCGCTAGAAGATGCCGATGCCTCTATGCAGAAATTCATGAAAGCCCCATCCGTTTCTGAGTTTGCAGGTATGATTGAGGGTTCTACTATGGTAATGAATCGCTATACTGCTGACAGTAAATTTGTGGGCAATAACAGTGATTTTGTAGAAGTTATGTCTTTCAACACCAAAGAAGGAACTGATATAACAACATTTAATACAACCAATAAAAAAGTAGAAACAGGATTCACGGCTAAGCAAACGGGATTTCTACAGCGCATAACAGGAGTAGATGAAAAAGGTAAACAAGTCGTCGCCATTTATTGGGATAACAAAGCAAATTCTGATGCGGCATTAGAGCCTTTTATGCAAAATCCAATATCTAAAGAATTTATGGGAATGATGGAGCAAATTACTATTCATTTTGCTCGCTATCAAACCCTAGTCTCCTTGAAAAAGTAGGATACACGGTGAACGGTAGACGGTGTTTGTGATAGATTGAAAACGAATAGTTGAAAACTATTTGAGTGTCATTGTTTTCCATCCTGATAGTTATAAGACTTTAGCACCAAAAGCATAAAAACGTTCTTTTACATATAATTAAACGAATTATCTATCCTTGAGTAAAAAGACGGTGATACTTTTATTAGATTTTCCAAGCATAGTAAAGAAGTATAGTTTGTACTTCAAAGACTGTTTAAGTAAAGAAGGTTATGAACAGGTTCAAAATCCCGATAGCTATCAGGATTGATTTAGAATATGTCAATGATAGTCACTTATTGATGCTTCAATCTATCAATCATACTCAATTTAATCCCGATGGCTATCGGGAGATTGGTTGATTATCGACTAAAGGCGTATTAAATCGCCATTCCTAAGGAACATTTGATGACTAATATTCGTAATACATTCAAGAGAGCAAAGTTAATCTATGGATTATTTTACACTAAAAATATATTCATGAAAAAACTATTGTTTACCTATTGTACCATTTTATCTTTCATTCCTACAATCATCGCTCAATCTTATTCTTGTAGTTGTATTCATTTACACACTCCAAAGTTGGAACAAACAGCAATGTTTTTCTCGCCAGATGTCATTAAAAAAGACAATATTCAATCAGCTGTGATTACTTTTCACCAAAAAGATACCGTTGAAAATGATACAACTCGCAAGTCAATAATAAATGGAGAACGAAAACAGTCTTTCTTATTCAATAATGACGGTTATGTGCGTTCACTACAGGATTTTACTAATCCTAGAATCTCTAGTCAAACCGACTTTAAAAGAAATACAGCACATCAGATTATTCAGAAAACGACTTTTTTTCTGGATGATTTAGGTAATCCTAGAGTTAATAGCCCTAAAATAACTGTAGATATTGCTTATCCAAACGAATGGACTACAAAAACGAAAAATAGGGATTTTAGAGGCAACATTGTGGAGGATAGTATATCTAATTATGCTATTTTAAAAAGGGATAGGTTAAATAGAGAGAAGAGTACTTACTATCATTCTTTTTATGTTGGAACAAGATACATAGAAAGTACAAGCTATAAATATGATGCTTCTGCATTCAAAGGCACAAGTAAAAGAACTAATGCAGACGGAAAAACATATAAATTAAGTGAGACCCAATATAACGCTAATTGGCAACCCATCATTCAGACCTTTTTTAACTCCTATTCTACTGGACCTAGCTATCGGGAAACCTCTAAATATAATGACGAACAACAACTGACTTATCGTAAGATAGAACGCATCGGTATTGCAGGAACAGAATGTCCTGACCATAAAAACTATGAACTTTTTTATGAGTATGCTCCCAATAACTTACTTAAAAGGATTACTTATACTTATAAAAATGTTTCGTGTATTTTGAATTTAAAATATGAATAAAACAGAGGTTTGAATGCAGGTTGTTTCAAATGATGAATGAAGTATTTCTTTTTTTAGTAAAACTAAAAATTGAGCCGTAAAGGCGGTTACTTTTATTTTTCCCCTTCCATAAAGAAGTAGCAATTATCACTAATTTGAAAGAAATTCCTTTTCACAAAAAAACAAACAATCTATGAGAATTCAAATGATCAGTTTCATTATCTATTTATTAATAGCTACTAGCATTAATGCACAAAATTTTGAAGGTATTGTCACTATGAATATGAATAATGCCAAAGGTTCTACGACACATACTACCGTGACGACTCCAGATGGAGAGCTAAAAACGGTAACGAAAGATCCGAACAGCAACGCAAAAATCATTTTAAAAATAAAAGGCGATAAATTGAGAGTGGATTTTGAAGCCACTCATTCCAGTCCTGATAGAGGTGTATTCCATTTGGTTAAAACACCTGCCACTAAAAGTCTAGTCGGTGTGATGACTTTGCCAAATGGAGAAACTCAAGTGATTCGTAACTTAGATATGTACATGGGGATGCTCAAAGCTAATCAAAACTTTAATCCAAACTTAACGGAAGAAGAATTAAGAGCGAAGGGTATTGTAGTTACACCAACTAGAGGGATGAAAGATATTAGTGGCTACAGAAGTCATCTTATCCGCATGGCACAAGCTAGCGAAAATAAAGAAATGAGTATGTGGGTGTCGCAAGATTTATACAATGATATTAATTATGCGTTAAAGTCACTTGAAAATTTTCCACTCTTTCACATTATGATGGTCACACATCAAAAAGCAGTCTTAATGGAAGCTAGCTATACTGAACCAGGTGCTACTGCTCCAACGACACTTCAAACGACTGTAGAAAAAGTAGCGATTAAAGATGCTATATTTGAATTACCTGCTCAACCAACACAATCAATAGATGCTGAAAAAACAATGGATAAAGCAGCAAAGAGTAGAGCAATTGCAGAAAAATATAAGAAGTTGATAATGGAAGCTCAAGGCGATCAAGCAAAGATTCAACAATTGGCTAAACAAATGCAGGAAGAATTGAAAGCTTTGATGGGGAATTAATAAATATTGATATTTTTGATAGACTTAAAACCGTCACCTTGAATTTAGCTCAAGGTGACGGTTTTAGTATGAGTTGTAATTATTTTAGTTTACTTCTATACCAGTGTTTTTATTGACTAGCTCTTTGGCAATTTGAAAGTTCCATTCAGATGTTCGACTTTTGTGAGGACCTTTATGCCAAGAATCATACGTTACATGATGTCCAAATAACTCAATGAGTGCAACAAGTGCTTCTGTTTCTCCAAATGGTCCTGCCCAAGGGGCAAAATACAAGGTTGCACTTTTAGAACTGTTCTTTTTAATTGAAATTAAGGTGTACTCACCATTAAAAATACTATCTAATATGGACTCATAATCCCAAGGATTCGGTAAAATAAAAAATGGATGACTAAGTCTAACTTTTGGAGGAGTTAAGTTCCATAGTTTTTGATAAGTTTGCCCCTCTTCATTTTCAAAATTAAAGACCTCATCTTGGTTATTTATCGCTTTTTCATCAAGAAAAGATAACCAGTCCATTTTTTCAAGTGGGTCAAAGTCAAGATCATAATTATGCCGAATGACTATATCCTTTACAGCTTTAATAGCATCAAATAAATTTTTTAAATTATAAAATCTTTCTTCTTCTTGAATCTCAAAGTTAAGATAGAAGTAATTGGAATCGTTTTCCATGAACTATATTTTATTTAGGAAAGTGCTCTAATTTTATCCAGTACAGTACCCCGTTCTCCTAATCGAATTAGGACAAATATCGTTGATATTACAAAACCTGGGTGTGTGATAACTTTTGAAAAATCTGCTATTTTTAAATCTCTCTCTTTGATAGCTTGATTGATTGCATCTTCAATTATTTTATCTGACTTCCCTTCTAACTTTTTTCTAACCTCAATCAACTCTCCTGCAAATTTCCAAGCCCCTTTTCTTGCTAATTCCATGCTGAAATTTGCTAGAAGCGTATCAATTCCACTCGCTATTTTTAAAAGTACTTTTAAAAAACGCCAAATATTTGATAAATCTTCTTCTACATTTCCGACAAGCCCAGCTAACAATTCATTTATTTTATTGAAGTCACCTTCTAAATCTTTGAAATTATCAACGGTACAAACTTGAGCAGCAGCAATACCTAAATCTAAATTAATATGAGCATTCATCCCCATGAGTAAATGCTGAAGTACGATATACCAATATTGACCCGCTATCTCAAATGACTTTTTCCAAGACAATGTAGTAGGTTCATTAGATTTGTAGGTATGATAGGCATCTAAATATCGTTGAGCAAAAACAGCATCGAGTTTGACCATACATTCATCATCGTCAAAATAGTTTTTGCCAATCTCATCCCTTACTTTGATGGTTACTTGTCTGTAAAGTGCTGCAAAATACCCAAGAGGGCTATTATCTGTTTTGCATTCTTCAATGATTTCCGTCAGTTGGTCAATTACATCGTTTATTGGTGAGATATCAACTTTTGACATAAGCTTTGGTTTTTATATCCGTTTTGTAATCGAAATAAAACTAATCTTTTTAGTTCAAAATTAATGTCTTGATATTCCAATTTTTTATCCAAATATTTTCTAGAAGCCA
>CAYLSF010000639.1:0-4847 GCA_964385675.1 uncultured Saprospiraceae bacterium | reverse complement strand
AGGATAATTTGTTGTAATTGTATAAATCAAATCCTTTTTTGAACCAGTTGAATAACGATTAATCATATGTTTATCCCTCAAAATTCTCAAAATAGAAGTTTTTCCCGTACCACTCTGCCCTATCAAACACACTTTATCCAAAGGCTGTCCTGCTTTTGAATGTCCTTTGGGATAGGTTAAGTCCAGTTCAAATTTTTTGAATTGCTGATAATCAAATATTTTTATATTACTGATTTTCATAGTGTTCAAAAATACTATTTTTTTTGGAATACATAAGACGTAAAGAAGGCACAAAGTTACAAGTAGAGGATTTTATTTCAAATCTCCGTGTATCTCTGTGCCTTCTTTGTGAACTCCGTGTCCTAAAAACGCTACATCGCTTCCCCCTTCAACTCCTTAATCTTAATATTGCGATACCATACCTTATCACCATGGTCTTGTAAAGCAATATGACCTTTACGGTATGTACCAAATCCTTTCATATCCTTGAACTTAGAATTGGCAATCATTGTTTTCCATTCATCATTAAACATTTCAAATTCTACCACTTTACGACCATTCAGCCAGTGTTGTGTCTTGCCATTATTAATCACTAAGCGAATTTGATTCCACTCCCCTGCTGGTTTTACCGTTAAGTTTTTACACTCAATCATATCGTATAAATCCCCTGCACGATGCGTTTTAATTTTAGCATCAGGATGACATACATTATCCAACACTTGCATTTCTGGCCCCGTTTGCCATACATAGTCATATTCATCAGATTCATGAACATTATAAATAATACCACTATTTCCACAGTTTTGAATTTTCCATTCTAAGGTCAATTCGTAATTTTCATATACGCCATCTGTAATAATATCTCCACCATCAGCTACCTGCCAACCATTGTCGCTCTTTTTATCAGTTGATAACGTAATCGCTCCATCTTCTACTTTCCAACTAGAACCAATCGTTTCTTTTTTGAAATTACGCCAGCCATTTAAGGTCTTTCCATCAAATAATAATGTCCAACCATCTGCTTTTTCAGCATCTGATAAAGTATTTGCTGCTATCGGTTGCACAGGATTTGAAAAACCCTTATCATTTTGAGGAATAGCATTCATAGTGTACCAACATTCTGTGGTGTGTAAATCTTGATGATTTGCACTGACTAAACTTCCCAAACGAATATACACCACATGCTTTTCTTTAATCCCTCCAATTTCTAAAAAGACCTTCTTTCTATCTTCTGAAATATTTACAGATTGAACAGGCAATGAAGTCTCATCCATTTTAGGCCCTCCATACGCTTCCGTAGGTTTGTACCACCATTGACTTACATTATAATCTGATTTATTTACCCCTTGTCCTATTGCTAATGGCTCTGTAAATTCAATTTCTACTCCATTTGTTTTAGCCCTTACCGCTAACATTTCAAAAGGTACATTATCATTCATCGCTAAACGCTGTAAACCGTACCATTCTTTACCTGAATGCGACCAGTTTCCTGGGTTTCCAATTCCACCGACATATAAAGCTCCATCTGGGCCCCAAGTCATTCTATTAATTCCTGCTTCTAAGCCTTGAATAAAACGAAATAATGCCCCTTGATATTCACCGTTTACTTTTTCTACAAATACGCGTTTTACCCCACCATTTGTTACTTCTCCATGAATCATGTGACCTTTGTACAATCCTTCTTTGATAATAGAAGGCTCACTCGGAGAATTTCCAATTTCATCTTGTGGCAACCAAACGACAGGTTGTTTTTCCGTCAACTCGGCTGTGCCTTCAAAATCAACAGAACGAGAGCCATACCACTCCCCTTTCTTGATATGTACAATCTTAGAAGAAGGCAGCCAATCTCCTTGATTATCAGCTACAAATATTTCATCATCTACCCCCAATCCAATTCCATTTGGTGTCCGTAATCCATGTGCTACAAACTCCGTACTTCCATCTTTAGCGTTAATTTTCACGACCTTTCCACGGTCTGGAATTTGAGGATTTGCACTTGCTCCACCTGGTAAAATTGCTGTTGCTAAAGTCGCATAGAAATGGTCATCTTTATACACTAAACCAAAAGCAAATTCGTGGAAATTAGCCGATACTTTCCATTGATTACTGACCGTATGATATTCATCAATCATTTCATCGCCATCATTATCTACCAATTTGGTCAGTTCTTGTTTTTGTAGTACATAAATATCACCATCGACTACTTTCAAGCCTAAAGGTTCAGCCAATCCACTAGCGATCCGTTTAACCGTCATTTTTTCAGGCTCCCCTGATACTACGTTATCGACTAAATAAACAGAACCTGTGGCATCCCAAGTACTTACCGCCAATCGTCCATCTTCTAAAAAGTCCATTCCACCTACTTTGGGTAAAAAGCTATTTGGACGAGCTTGTGTTAAGTCAAAGCTAGGGTGTACATCTGCCAATGCAGAACCGTCTCCTGGTATTTGAGCTTCTTTTAAGAACGGTAAACTCATCCCTGCAACTTTATCTGTTGTAGCTGGATCATGTAAAAACATGGTATTGACAGGCTGATATTCTCTATCAGGCGTTCTATAATATAAGCCAATCACGTTTCCACCACCTGACTCAAAATATTCTACTTTGAAAGGATGCAATCCTTTTTTCAAACCCACCGCATTTTCTTTAAATTCTGCTCCATGTTCCCCACCATTATCAATAATTTGTTCGCCATTTAAGAACATTCTGGAGCCATCATCACTATATAATCCAAAATAATAAACACCTTCTTCTTCGATATTTAAATATCCTGTAAATACAATTCCAAAATCATCATTTGGTACCATACCTGCAAAGTCGGCATCAAAGGCATTAATCTCTGGTGTGATTCCACCATATTTTAATTTCCCTTTTCCACTACTTAAATCATCTAATTTATTGATTTTATCAAACACATAAACCTCTGCTAAAGTACCTGGTAGTAACTTATCCAATTGAGCGGTTTCATCTGCCGCATAGTAATCTTTAGGATCAATACTTACGCCTTCTTTTCCACCTTCGCCTTCACCCGATTCGTCTAAGCCTAAGATATAATCCACCATGGTTTCTACATCCGCTTTTGGCAAATCTTCATGTGCCGTCATAGCCGCTTCTCCCCAATTTCCAGCTCCTCCATTGATGATTTTATTCACCAACATCGCTTTATCACCTGAATTATATCGTTTTGCTACTTCAATATAAGCAGGCCCTACGGTTTGTTTATATACGTTATGGCAGGTTCTACAATCGCTTTTATTAATCAATTTTAATCCCAATGCAATTTCCTCTGTCTCTTCTCCTTTATCATTTGGATTAGCAATTAATGGCTTTTTAGTTAAAAACACGGTCAATGAAGTCGGTTGATCTGCCGATAAATTTAAAGCAACTTCTGCATCCAAACCATCCAAACCTTTTGCTTTTCTAGGTGTAGTAGAAACTACCTCCATCTCACCACTTGATTGTATATTATCCGCTAATGAGATAGAACTTACATTGGCTTTCAATTGAACACTTGCGTCTGATGGCACATCAGACAAACTAAATGTTCTTTCAAGTCCTAACTGCTCGCCATTCAACACAAATTCAGGCTGTTCCTCTACATGAATCACACTTCCATTTGCTAGTCCTAAATCATACATTAAAACCGCATGACCATCTTTAAATTTATGGCCTTTATAGCTTAATGATGGCACTTCATTTTTTCCGCCTACAGCAACTGTCCACGGATTTTCATGACTATTGATAAACCAAAAATCACCACTTGTAGTCGGCTGAGGCCCGTGTGCATTATCATACACTGCTCCTTCAAAATTTACATTCCCTTTCCATGCTTTTGTAAATACGCCATTAGCAGCACTATACGCCACCCAAAGGTCATCATGCAATGCCAAAGTAATAGTACGAGGTTGCAAATCTAATACGGAACGGAATACCCAAGTATCTTGAGGTCGGTCAATTGAATTTTGTGCATCATTACCACATTGTGTAAATAATAATGCGACAATACATAAATTGATTAAGGTAATTATTCTCTTCATGGTTTTATTAATTTTAAGATCGCTTCGCTGTCAGAAGACAGATGTGAGAAGTCAGACTTTTCAATATGAATAGACTCAAATATAATTTGAATATTTTTCAAAGTGAAAACTTGTAATATTAAAATAGAGTCTCAAATGATATTCCTGTAATCGAAGTCCAAATAAAAAAGCCATACCTTATAAATAAATATAAGATATGGCTTTTAAAAATTAAAAATACCTAGCATCCAGTATCCAGATAGCTAGTATCTAGTTGGTGGAGTTGGAGGGACTTGAACCCTCGTCCAGTTGAAGCACCTGAGAGCTTTCTACATGTTTATTCACTAATCGATTTTTTCAAACTTATGGAAGGTTTAGTGACCCACCTAGGCATAAGCTCAATCTTCTAGGTTGTCTCCAATTGCCCGAAGCATTGCAATCGAATAGCCTGCAGTTTTTATGATGTGCAGTCACGCTGTGTAGTAGGCATCAAGCGCGAGGCACAAAGGCTTTGTAGTATCTAATACTAGGCAGCCATGGCATATGATCTATTGCCATTTAAATTGGTTTGATATAAATTGTTAACGAGCTATAATATCATCGCTCGACATGCTTACTAACCTGTCAACTTCCCTGTCGAATCCTGTCAACCCCAATTTTTTAAACCTGTCTGCTGACAGGCAAATTCCAATTTCCAAACAACAAATTCCAAAATGGTTATTGTTATTTAATAATAAATTGGAATTTTTATCAACATGACTTTTCATGTTAGGTATGCAAAGGTAGTAACTATTTAACGGGAATAAAAGTTCAATGTAGATTTGAGTGCTC
>CAYLSF010000638.1:0-4854 GCA_964385675.1 uncultured Saprospiraceae bacterium | reverse complement strand
AAATTTGATTAATTTTTGTGTATGGCCTCCGATTTAGGTCGAATACCTATAACAATGAGTAAAAGCATACTAATGCAAACAGATGCGGTTCTGATGTGATGATAAAACGACCATTTATCAAATATCTCCAATGCCTCAGATGCCTCCAATGTGCCTGATTGCAATGCTGGGTTATAATCTGAACCATATAGTCCAAAATTGAATGCTTGACAAATCAATAGCGTAATCAAAGCAAAAAGCCAAAGTAAGTTAAGCGGTCGATTTTCTTTACGGTGTATTAAGTAAGCATAAATACTCGTAACTATTGATAATATATGGACAGGCACCATCAAATAGGAAAACCGAGAGAAAGGCCCTGACCACCATGCTTGTATTTCAGTTCCACTTAGTGTTTGCCAGTAAGGCACTAATGCTATTGAAATGAATAAATAAATGAAGGCAACCGCACTTACGAAGGTAAATGCGAAAATGTAAGCGATATTGTTTTTATTAGCATTCATTAATTTGTTATTTTTAGATGGATTGATTCTATAAATTCTTCTTGCTCATTTTTCATGTTTCCGATTTTGTGATCAAATAAACCATTTAAGTTATTGCCACAAGGGTCTTCCAAACGTCCATGAATATATAAAACATAATCATCTGCTGACCATTTTTTAGTTGGTACAAAAAGCCACTTCGTTTCTTGTTTGCTTATTGTTACTTTGCCACTAATGGGTTCATTATTTTTAGCTGTTAATTGCAATCTTTGTAGCAAAGAAAGTCTATCAAGTATATCAGGAAACTGAACTATTAAAGGTGAACGAGTATTGGCTTGGGGAGTTTTTATTTCCCATAATGCGGTACTTGGAGAAAGTCTATCTTCCTTAGATACAACAAATGATTTCGTAAAAACTTCTTTGAGCTTATTACCCTCTACATCTTCTAATTGCCCAATAACCAATTGGTAATTTTTGCCAACTTGCAATGCTCTGCCTTTTTCTTTATATACAACTAATCCTGTTTTAACTCTGGAGGGGTCAAAAATCAAAGTCAATTGTTTTTGCTCTTTATCCCATAATTCATATACATTGTTGAAAATCGCTCCAACTACTTCTTGATCATTTTCATCCATCAATTTTATTTTTTCCAAATTACCAATGATTTTCATGGACTTGGAAAAATGGATATACATCCGTAATAAATTTTCGGGCAAAGTATCTGTGGAAGGAAATACTGCCGTTACCATTGGCAGCATTTCCTTTTCTCCTTTATAAGTCTGACAGGAAGAAAGACAGATAGAGAAAAGAATAAAGAGCGTTATGATTATTAATCCTTTATTCATTTAGTTTCTTCCCATTTTTTCAGATGTCAACTCTGGATAGCCTTCCATTTGTTTGACCATGTCGTGGTACTGCTTTGTACCCTGTCCCATTCTATTTTTAGGATAGCGATAGTCAGGGAAATCATACTCAGAAATAAAATCACTTAGCCTTAGAAAAGTACCCGTTAATTCAGAAACTAAATCAATTTCGCCTGTCTCAATATTTCGTCTTACTATTCCTAACATTTGTTGATTTTGTATGTCTATTTGCATTATGTTAGCAGTAGGAATTTCGTTGATACCTTCAAGACCTGCAGCAAACATAGCTTGTTGACCAGCCATTCCTTTTCCTTTAGCACCTGCTTCTACGGATACAAACGGTATCATAGAACCTCCTCTATTCTTATGAGTCACTAATAAGTTTTTGGAAATAGAACCATCAAAACCTTGCGTGTTCACTACTAACATATCTATAGGTGTATTCCCGTAGCCTAGTTCCGCAATGGTTTTTCCTGTAATTGCAGCACCTGCCTTAATTTCCGCAGTTGGTATGGTGACTAAAGGCGTACAAGTGTAACTGGCAAGAAGCGTAGATTCTCCATTAATTTCATCAAATAACATCGTACGAATAGGTGCACGGGTTTCATTTTGTGTATGTACAGCATGATAGACCTCTATACTATTGACAGATTCTTGTGAATTATTAAAAGGGTATTTAATTTTTCTAAGTGTGGAGGCAAATTCACTATTGGTTAAGCCTGCCACATAGATATATCCATCATTGTAGTCTATATCTGTAATTGTTAAAGCACTTGCAGGTGTTTCTTTCCAGAATAATAATTCAGAAGAAGCAGGATTTTTTATAGAAGTGCTTGTACTATTAGAAGAATTTACTTCCAAAAATCGGATGTCTCTTGTTGCAGGATGTACGATTGCAATAACTGACTTTGCATTCGGTTGATGTCCCATTCTTACTGCGACATAAGCTTCTTGACTTACAGGATGTATTTTCATGTCATGGACAATTACATCTCTTGGTTGAATGCCCATTTTTTTGGATAACATAACATCGAAGCCTTCCATATTAAAAGGAATAGGCTTTTCCAGTTTGGTAGCGACCGTTTTAACAGCATGTATTTTAGCTTCATTGCTATTCCCAATAAATAAAATATTGTTTGCTCCAAAAGCTAAAACCGTGGCACCTGATAGTTTATAATTATCCAGGCTCACTATTGTTGAAGATGTTATAGCATTAGCATTATTTAGCGTTGGTTTACAACTAGTTATAGCAAAAAAGGTAATCAAGATTAGCATTGAATAAAATCTAATGTAATTCATAATTTTAGAAATTTAATTTTAGAAATTAAGGGAGTTGGAATTAAATAATATACCCTGATTGCGTTAGAAAATTGGTTTTAGACGATTTGAATTTATCGACGCATAACGGGTTAAGCTAGAAAAATTCAAAGAAGTATAAAATCAATTTTGTAGCAAGTGGGGTACATTATTTATTGCCAATTCCCTAACTTAAAACAATAAATTAAGTGTTGGTGAAAATTGGAAAATGGCTTCTGAGTCTCCTGACGCTTCAACAAAATCACCTGCAATGAAATAGGAACTTCTCAACTCAAAGTTCATGTACCGATTGTGGGTATATTTTAAAAATAGTCCAATTGTATTACCAATATGATTATCTGTAATCCCGTCAGCAGGTCTGGTCTGAAAACGTGGAGGACCATATAGTCCATCATTGGCTGATGCACGAAAAAAGGTTGCAAATTCAATGTTGATAAGCCATTTCTTATTGGGAAACAAGGTAATAGAGGGATGAAGACTCAATAAATTGACGGGGGTATTTACTGCTGCTAGACTGTAAATCCCTGGATTGACAAACATTGGATTGAAACTATTTAACCTTCCATCTCCAACTTCATTATCTCCAGAGGACCAATCAAACTTTAAACCTATGGTTGGGTGCCATTTTTTATTCAGAAAAATATATTTCCAATCTGTTTCAAAATTAAATGCACTGATAGAATTACCAGCAAGGTCTCCGAACTGATAAATGAATTCGGTATTATATTGAAATTGACGGTGAATATTACCATAACGTCTTACACCTATACTATGACGAGTTTCTCTACCAACAACATCACTAAAAGCAGCCAGAGCAGATTGAAAACCAAAATAATATAATTCTGTATTTTTACCTTCCGTAGGTGTTGGATAAATAGCAAACTGGCTAAAAACACCCCATGTTTTGGGGGTTGCAGTGCCTCCTTCAAAAAGATCGAATTCATTATCAAATGCTTCAAACCCTACAGCGACTTCTTTTCCATAAAATGCCTCAAGGTTGAGTTGATTAGTTTGGAAACTAATTTTTCCTAAATCAAAACTTCGCCTAATATTTGTTCCTACTCGTAAATCAAACAATCGTCCAGCGCCAAATTTCAATTCCTGACGACCAAATGCTATGGATAATTTATTATTGTCTAGGGGCAAATTAATTTCTACAAACCCTTGATGTAAATCCAAATCATCTGTTTGCAAAAATAGCTCACCGCTTGTGGTATAACCATGATAGAGTTCTCCAAAAAATCTAATATTATTTCCAAAATGCCAATCTGTATGAAAACTTAATCGTTGGCTATAATAACTTTGATTGTTATTCGCTATCCAATTATTATTATTAAAATGTTCAAATCTTGGTCGGTAAGAACCTCCTATACTTAAATAACTATTTCCATTAGTATTTAAAGAAATGTATTTGATGGCGTCTTGCCAAACTAGTTTTGTGCTATCTTTTAAAAATGAATAATTTTCTTTGGCCCTTTCTTCATTGAATGCATAAGGTTGCTGGGCAAAAGTGATGTAGGAAAAACTATAAAAGAATAAACCTAAAAATAATTTATGATACCTAACCATTAATTCAATTGTTTTTATTAATGGCTCAAAGATAAAGGCGATATAAAGTCTTATACATTAAGATTTCTTAAGAAAAGGAGTCATTTCTTATGTTTACGCCGTTTTGATTTTGCGGCACTTAGTGTTTCAGGTGCTACCCCAAGATAAGAGGCAATCATACGCTGTGGAACTCTTTGGGCTATCTCAGGATACATATCTATAAAGTGTTCATATCGCTCAATGGCACTGGTGCTAATAAGCATTAAAACTCTATTCTGTAGGGCTGCTAGTCTTCTTATAATAGATTCTATATCATTTTTTTCTCGCTCTATAACCTTTGGGAGTACCAATACTTTAGAGTCTTCTAAAGCATCAATAAAAAGAATAGCTGGTTTTTCGGGGTGAGAACTATCTGCAATTACCCAACCTTCTGGGGCAAACATAAAGATATTCTCTTTACCGTTTTTATCAATGGCGTAACTTCTAAGCAATCCAGATTTGACGCGGTAAACCTTTGAATGTAGCTCACCTTCTCTTTGGATTATTTGTCCTTTCTTTATTCTTATCTCTTTCAAGCTTGAACTGTTTTTATTAATGATTATTCGAATAAATTTATTAAGCTAACGCACGTGAGGACTTAGAGTAAG
>CAYLSF010000637.1:0-4857 GCA_964385675.1 uncultured Saprospiraceae bacterium | reverse complement strand
CGCAGTCTTATTACTAGAAGATGGTACTGTTTTTTATGGTAAATCCGCTGGTAAAAAAGGTACAACAACTGGAGAAATTTGTTTTAACACAGGAATGACGGGTTATCAGGAGATTTTTACAGACCCTTCCTACTTCGGGCAGTTATTAGTAGCTACTAATGCACACATTGGAAACTATGGTACAAAAGACAGCGATACAGAGTCTAGTTCTATTAAAATCGCTGGTTTAATTTGTAAAAATTTTACAAATAAGTATTCTCGTCCGATGGCAGATAGTGCTATTCAAGACTATTTTGAAAGAGAAAGTTTAGTTGCTATTTCTGATATAGATACGCGTGCAGTTGTACGACACATCAGAGATAAAGGAGCAATGAATGCAATTATCTCTTCTGAAATCTTGGACATAGCTATACTAAAAGCAAAATTGGCAGAAGTACCTTCGATGGCTGGATTAGAGTTAGCATCTGTAGTCAGCACAAAAGAACCGTATTATGCAGGCAATCCTGACGCTGAGGTAAGAATTGCGGCATTAGACTTTGGAATGAAGCGTAATATTGCTCAATGTATGGCTGATAGAGGGGCTTATATCAAGGTTTTTCCGGCTAAGACTTCTTATGAAGAGTTAAAAGCATGGAATCCAGATGGTTTCTTTTTATCAAATGGTCCTGGCGATCCTGCTTCAATGGATTATGCAGTGGAAACAGTACAAACCATTTTGAAAAATGAAGATAAACCCTTGTTTGGAATCTGCTTAGGACATCAGTTACTAGCTCTAGCAGCAGGAATTCCTACGTATAAAATGCACAACGGACACAGAGGAATCAATCACCCTGTATTAAACTTAAGTACAGGAAGATGTGAAATCACGAGTCAAAATCATGGTTTTGGGGTAAGTCCTGATGCTATTGAAGCAAATGCAGATAAAGTAGAAATTACACATAGAAATTTAAATGATGATACAATTGAAGGGATTAAGATAAAAGGGACAAATGCATTTTCCGTGCAGTATCACCCTGAATCTTCTCCTGGGCCACATGATTCTCGCTACTTATTTGATGATTTTATCAATTTGGTAAGAGAACATAAAGGGGAAGCTGTATTAGCATAAATTACAATAAAATCGACAGGTGATGTTAAGTCATCTGTCGATTGAAATATATCAAAACATTACTCTACTAAATTTAACTATCTAAATTTAAAACTAATGTAAGGCTGAAAGGTAAATTGATGGATTTTGGAAGTTCAGGATAATATTCTTAGTCATTCAAAATTCAAAAATCATCATTCAAAATTAAACATGAGAAAATACGCAATTTTAATAGGTGTGATAGCACTAGTGGCAATGGCATTTACGCCCGTATCTATCCATAATGAGCCAACGGCTAAGGAAATCGTTGCAAAATCAGATAAAGTTTTTAGGGGTTCATCCAATAAAGCGGTCATGAATATGACTATAGTTCGCCCAAATTGGAAAAGAACGATGACGATGAAAAGTTGGTCATTAGGAGATGATTATGGCTTAACTTTAGTCACAGCACCCGCTAGAGATAAGGGGACTGCTTTTTTGAAAAGAGAACGTGAAATGTGGAATTGGCAACCTCGAATTGATAGAGTTATCAAAATGCCACCTTCTATGATGACGCAATCTTGGATGGGTTCTGATTTAAAAAATGAAGATTTAGTTCGTCAAGCCTCCATTATTGAAGATTATCAACATACGATAATTGGAAATGAAAAAGTTAGTGGCAGGGATTGTTATAAAATTGAATTAGTACCCAAGGAGGATGTCCCTGTCGTTTGGGGAAAGGTAGTAATGTCTATTGACAAAAAGGATTATTTGCAATTAAAAACTCGATTTTATGATGAAGATGGAGAAATTGTAAATATTATTGTAGGTACAAGTATCAAAAAAATGAAAGGACGCACTATCCCAACTAAAATGGTAGTAGTGCCTGCTGACAATCCTAAAAACAGAACCATTTTGGAATACAAATCCATCGAATTTGATATTCCAATGAAAAAAGAATTTTTCTCCATTCAAAATATGAAAAGGGCGAGATAAACTTGATGCTAGATACTGGTTACTGGTTATCGTAATTTACGTACAAAAATCCAGTACCCACTTGTAACAAGTATCCAGCATCAAGTAGCAAGAAACAAGCAATGAATACAATTTTAAAACTAGCGAGTCGAAATATTTGGCGGAATAAAAGTCGAACGTTTATTTCTGCGGCGGCTATTTTGTTTGCGGTCTTATTGGCTATCATGATGTTTTCGTTTCAAGGCGGTGCATGGGATAGTACGATTAATGGTGTCGTCAATTCTTATTTTGGTCACGTACAGGTTCACAAAAAAGGATATTGGGAAGAGCAAATTATTGATAGTGCATTTTCTTATCAATCTTTGACTAAAGACATTGAACAAGTAGAAGGTGTCAAGGCGGTATTACCTCGCTTAGAAGAATTTGCCTTATTTGCTTTTGAAAATGAGACCAAAGGAAAGCGAATCGTCGGAACAGATCCTATTCTTGAAAATGAAATGTCGAATCTAGCTTCATTAATCGTAGAAGGCGAATATTTAAAACCTAACGATGATGGAATTTTGATTGCGGATACCATGGCAAGAGAATTCAATGTCAAAATTGGAGATACTCTAGCCGTTTTAGGGCAAGGCTATCGAGGGGCACAGGCAGTAGGGACTTATCCTGTAAGAGGATTTGTCAAATTCAATATGCCTCAAATGAAAGAAATGGTTTATATGACCATTTATCAGGCTCAACAGCTTTTTTATGCGGATGATTTGGCTACAACTTTAGTCATTTTACCAAAAAATCAAAAAACAGCAGATCAACTTGCTCTCAAACTTCAAGAAAATACTTCTGATGAATATGAGGTCATGCATTGGAAAGAATTGATTCCAGATTTATTACAAGCAAAAGAACTAGATACAGGTGGTAATAAGGTCGTTATGGGTATTTTATACCTCATCATTGGCTTTGCCATTTTTGGGACAATTCTAATGATGGTAAAAGAAAGACAGTATGAGTTTGGAGTATTAACAGCTATCGGTATGAAGCGTTGGCAGTTAGGGCAAATGGTTTGGATAGAAACCATATTAATTGGTCTTATCGGAGCGATTTTAGGAATGTTAATCGCTTACCCTATTGTCTATCATTTTCATACCAATCCTGTACAAATTGCGGCTATGGGCGAAGACGCCGTAAAGGCTTACGCAGATTTTGGAATTCCTGCTGAAATTCCTTTTACACTGAATTTAGGAATGTTTTTCAACGAGGCCTTAAACGTCATTTTGATGTTAACGGTCTTTTCTATTTATCCAATTTGGACAATTTTAAAACTGAAGCCTGTAGAGGCGATGAGGGAATAATTGTTGAATTGTTGTCGCTTCGCTCAATTGTTATGATTGCCAAATTGCTCATTCATAACAATCAGCCGAATCCCGAAAGGGTTCGGGAGACACAATCACACAATCACACAATCAAATAAAATGTTACTAAAAATAGCTTGGCGAAATATATGGCGTAATCGTACCCGAAGTTTACTAGTCATTGGTGCGGTGATGTTAGGAATTATGGCATTAGTATTCATGGCAGGTTGGGTATATGGTATTGTGAATAGTTATATTGATAATGCCATTCAAACACAAACCTCGCATTTACAAATTCATCATCCAGAGTTTAATAAAACCCAAAAGGGTAAATACTTTATGGAAGATGTGGATCAGATGCTAGCCAAAATTGAGGCGACTTCATCTGTTCCATCTGTTGTAGCGGTACGAAGTCTTATTAGTGGTACGATAGTTTCACCTCGTGCGACTCGACCTGTTTTTATTAAGGCAGTTGACCCCGAAATGGAAAAAGTTGTAACACAATTTAATACAAAAGTAGAAACAGGAGCTTATTTAGATACGGATAAAAAACGTCCAATTTTAATCAGTGAAAAACTCGCCGAAAAGCTAAAGATTAAAATTGGTAAAAAGGTCGTATTAAACTTTACGGACAAAGAAGGTGAACTAACAGGGTTGAACTTCAAGGTTAGTGGGTTTTACAATACAGGTAATTCAAAAGTAGATGAACTCTTTATTTATGTGCGTTCGAGTGATTTAAATCCAAAGTTTGGATTTAAAAATGAAGCACATGAGATTGCTATTCTTTTGAATAATATTGACGGTGTAGATACAGTAAAGTCTGAATTAGCTGCTGTTTTCCCTAATTATGAGGTTACGGATTATCAGCAGATTTCTCCTATGATTAGTTTGTATAAAACTCAAATTGGTGTTTCTGTTACCATTATTGTTGTCATTATTATGATTGCCCTAATATTCGGGATTATTAACACCATGCTAATGGCAGTGCTAGAACGTACGAAAGAGTTAGGAATGCTAATGGCAGTAGGTATGAATAAAACTAAAGTCTTTCTCATGATTATGTTAGAGACGTTACTGTTATCCTTAGTTGGTGTTCCGCTAGGTTTATTATTTGGACATATTATAGTTGTCATCTTTGGGCATACAGGCATTGATTTATCTAGTTATCAAGATAGCTTAGATGATTTCGGAATCAATAGTATTATCTATACTTCACCACAACCTGATTTTTATGTAAGTATTATCATTGCTGTTTTGATTACAGCATTTATCGCTTCAATTTTTCCTTCATTACGAGCAATTCGATTAAGACCTGTAGAGGCAATACGTAAAATTTAATACATATTTTTAGTCACGAATACACTAATTTTATTCTTGCATTCGTGACTAAAAAATCAAAATTACACTTACTGGAATTATTAGACTTGTTCTGTTATAAATCATTGATAATCAGAGGTACGATTCATCCTT
>CAYLSF010000636.1:0-4873 GCA_964385675.1 uncultured Saprospiraceae bacterium | reverse complement strand
AAGCCTTCGGGATTGCGTTCTTTGCGGTTAGAAAAATTCAAATAAGAAACTGCTGGGTTAAAGATGGCTAAACAAGTCTAATAGGTAATAGGTGGTTTGTAACGAAAAAACATATAGAAATATGGACAAGCGAATATATATCGGATTATACTGTAGTATTATGGTGTTTTTGTACAATACCTCACAAGCACAAACACCTATTGATAGCTTGTTTCTAAAACAATTACAGGCTCAATATCATAGCGTATTAATACAATATGATAGTCTGGCAATTGTACAAAAAAATGCTCAATATGGCATCTTTAATCTTCGAACGAAAGCTCAAACAGCTACCGATTTAGATCGTGTTTCGCCATTTCAAGATGGTTTATCCCTTGTGAAAAATAATGATAAGTTTGGATTTTTAAATACGACTTTGGCATATCAGGTTCCATTAAAATACGATTATGCAGAGCCTTTCAAAGATAGCATCGCATTAGTGCAACAGAATGACTTATATGGATTTATTAACACACAAGACTCTGCTATCATTCCTATTATTTACACTCATGCCACTAGCTTTTCTCAGGGATTAACCCGCCTAAAACTGGGAGATAAATATGGCTTTATGAATAAAAAAGGGGAAACAATACTACCCTTTAAATTTTTTGCAGCCACCACCTATCAAGAAGGTTTAGTGGGCGTTAGACAACGAAATAAATGGGGATATATTAATGCAAATGGAAAGGTGAAAATCCCTATAAAGTATGACTATGCTTTTAGCTTTCAAAATGGATTAGCAAAAGTTCGGATAGGAAATAAATATGGTTTTATTGATGCAAAGGATAATATTGTTATTCCTATTGAATACGACGAGTTAGCAGACTTTGATGATAATTGGGTGATAGCTAAGAAAAATGGTTTTATGGGATGGCTTAATAAGGAAAATGAAGCGGTTATTCCATTTGAATATGAAAAAGCTTATTCATTTGATCAAGGACTAGCTCTAGTAAAACAGCAGTTTCTATGGGGATTTATCAATAAAAAGAATAAGGTCATTGTACCGCTTAAATATGATGACGCTAGGTCGGCTAGAAATGGATTACTGAAAGTTAAAAAAGAAGGGAAATGGGGTTTTTTAGATACGACGGGGCAAATTGTAATACCTCTAAATTTTGATAGGGTAGGGGCGTTTCGGAATGGTTTAGTCGCCGTACAACGCAATAAAAAATGGGGTTATTTAAATGCTAAGGGAAAAACTATAATTCCCTTTCAATATAATCAGGTCAAAGACTTTAAACACGGACTAGCATTAGTTCAGAAGGGTGGGTTTTGGGGCGTTATTAATTTAGAAAATCAGGTCATAGCCTCTATAGCTTATGACGATATTCAGCCTTTTACAAATGGTTTAGCTCGGGTTGTAAAAGGAGGAGTATTTGGTTTTATTAATAAAAAAGGAAGCGAAGTAATTCCGCCTAAATACGATGATGCAGGGGTATTTATAGATAATTTAATAAAAGTAGGAGAGGGGGGCAAGTATGGTTTCATAAATGGAAATGGTGAAGCTATTGTCCCTATTGAATACGAAGATGTTGGACTTTTTTCAGAAAAATTAGTACGGGTGCGATTAAATAGAAAATGGGGATTTGTAAATACAAGCGGTGAATTAGTCATCGATAATAAATATCAAAGTGCAAGCGACTTTAGAAAGGGGATGGCAAAAGTTCAAAAGGGTAATAAGTGGGGATTTATTGATTCAAAAGGTGAAGTCATTATTCCTTTTAAATATAAGCAAATTGAAAATTTCATAGATGGTATAGCAAAGGTTATAAAAGGTAAAAAATGTTTTTATATAGATAAAACAGGAAAAGTTGTAAAACCTTGCCGATAAGTTAGCTAAAAGTCGAAAGAAATATAAATAAGTTGATTTTTTGACTTTTTGTGAGTTTTGTCTTGTATTTGTAAAAAAATATATAGCTTTGACGAGTGTTAATATCACAAATAAAAGGTTATCATTTTTTGTTCAAAAGTTCAATTAAATCAATTTTTATGAAAAAATATCTTACAATTTTAATTTTAGCAATTGGAGTATATGCTTGTGGTGGGGGTAGTGAGGAAAATTCATCAGATGCTACACAAACTCAACAAGCAGAACCTCAGCAACAAGAAGTAGTAGCAGTAGATGGTTCAAAAGTCTGGAAGCAGTATTGTATTGCGTGTCATGGTGCATTCGGTGATATGGGCGTTAATGGTGCAAAAGACTTGGGTATATCCGAATTGACCTTAGAAGAACGTATTCAAGTAATCACAAAGGGTAGAAATACGATGCAATCGTATGAAGCTATTTTAAGTGCAGAAGAAATCGAAGCTGTCGCAAAGCACACTTTTACTTTTGCTGAAGATTAAGAGCGTGTCTAAACAGATTCTTCATTATCTTTAAAGCATCGAATATTATCCAAAATATTCGATGCTTTTTATTTTAGGAACAGTTCAAATTCATAAACCATGAAAGCAGCAACATATAAAGTTATTGGTTTAATGTCGGGTAGTTCATTAGATGGTTTAGATATTGCATTTTGTGAATTTTCGATGACCTCTCCTACTTTATGGAGGCTTTTGAATGCTGAAACTATCCCTTATCCTCCTAAATGGGAAAGTAGATTAAAACACCTTGTCTCGCAAGATGCCTTAGTATTTTCCAAAACGCATACCTACTTTGGGTATTTTATGGGGGAATTAGTGAATCAATTCATTGAAAAATATCAAATTCAGCCCGATTTTATTGCTTCTCATGGTCATACGGTATTTCATTATCCTATGGAAAAAGTCACCGTTCAAATTGGAGATGGTGCAGCCCTAGCTACAGTTACAGGTTTACCTGTAATCAATAATTTTAGAACACATGACATCGCCTTAGATGGAGAAGGCACACCGCTTGCCCCTATTGCTGATAAGCTATTATTTTCCGAATATAACTTTATGATGAATATTGGAGGTATTGCCAATATCACTTGTAATGTCAATGGAAAATATATTGCCTTTGATACGGGGTACGCCAATCAAATTTTTAATGCTCTAGCTAATCAGATTGGATTACCGTATGATGCAGGAGGTCAGTTGGCTCAAGAGGGTATAGTCAATCAAGAACTTCTTAAAAAAGTACATAACTTTCCATATTTCAGCATGACTTATCCAAAATCATTAGATAATCAATGGATTCAGCAAAATATTTTACCTATTTACCTACAAGCAGAAGATACCATTCCTAATAAACTACGAACAGCTATAGAACACTTAGCACAAGTAACTGCACAATCAATAGACCATATTTTTAAAAAGGAAAAATATAAACCGAACACTTCTAAAATGCTTGTTACAGGCGGGGGAGCGTTCAATACCTTTTTGATGCAACGAATTTCAGAAATTTGTACGAAACACTTTAACCTAACCGTAAACATTCCTAGCAAAGAAATCATTGAGTTTAAAGAAGCTATTTTAATGGCACTCATGGGTGCTTTAAGAGTAGAAAATAAAACAAATTGCCTAAGCTCTGTAACAGGGGCAAAAATAGATTCGATAGGTGGAGCTATTTGGCAAGGAACAAAACGATTTATTTAATTCTAGGTATAGCGTAAAGGTATAAAAGAACCTTATACCTTACACCTTTCCCGATAGCTATCGGGATTAAACCTCTTTTCATGCAACCAAAGATATTAGTAACAGGCGGAACGGGTTTTTTAGGCTCTTATTTATTGCGTTATCTAGTACGACAAGGTAAAAAAGTCAGGGCTTTAAAGCGTCCAAATAGTCCAATGGATTTAGTACAACCTATTGTTTCACAAGTAGAATGGGTAGAGGGAGATATTTTAGATATTGGCTCTTTAGAGGATGCCATGGAAGGTATTGAGCAAGTTTATCATACCGCTGCAGTAGTTTCATTTGATCCAAGAGAAGCAGAATGGATGAAGAAAGTCAATGGAGAAGGCACAGCAAATGTAGTCAATGTGGCGTTGCATAAGGGAGTGGATAAACTCCTTCATGTTAGCTCTATTGCGGCTATAGGGCGTAGTAAAGAAAAAGATACTATAAGTGAAAATAACAAATGGGAGCGAAGTAAATATAATTCTCAATACGCTATTTCAAAATATCAAGCTGAACAAGAAGCCTGGAGAGGAAGCGTAGAGGGACTAAAAGTAGTCATTATTAATCCATCTGTCATTCTAGGTAGTGGCTTTTGGGATAGAGGAACAGGTCGCTTTTTTGAGCAGATTTATAAAGGGTTAAAATTCTATACTACAGGTATCACAGGCTTTGTAGATGTAAGGGATGTAGCTAGAGTCATGCCTATGCTAATGGATAGCGATATTGTACAAGAACGATTTATCATCAGTGCAGAGAATATTGGTTATCAAACCTTATTTGGTTGGTTAGCCGATAGCTTACAAAAACCACATCCATCTATCAAAGTGACACCATTTTTAAAAGAAACTGCTTGGCGAATAGAATGGTTACGCTCTAAATTAACAGGAAGTCATCCATTTATTACACAAGAAACCGCTCGAAATGCTTCGATTCAATGCTTTTATGAAAATGATAAGTTATTAAAAATGCTTGATTTTCAATATACACCGGTCAAACAGACAATCATGGAAACGGGTAAGCAATTTTTAGAAACAGGTGG
Source organism: uncultured Saprospiraceae bacterium (assembly GCA_964385675.1). Lineage (GTDB taxonomy): Bacteria > Bacteroidota > Bacteroidia > Chitinophagales > Saprospiraceae > CAYLSF01. Next base: position 213 of record CAYLSF010000636.1, on the reverse strand, counting down.
TCAACAAAGTAAATTTTTAAAACTAGCCTAGCTCTATACCATAATTCATACTTTAGGATTCGTAAATAATTAAAATATCTATTTTCTTTATCAGAAAATCTTCCGTATTGTTGATTGTCAATTTAATTTAATCAACTTGTTTTTAATTTAGATTATTCATACAAAGCATCAATCTCTACTAAAAAACCAAATAATATAAAATTCATGTTTACC
>CAYLSF010000635.1:0-4873 GCA_964385675.1 uncultured Saprospiraceae bacterium | reverse complement strand
TTCTACGGAAGAACTTTTTTAATGACTAAGTGTCAACTGATAAATGATTCATCTCAAAAATTTTGAACTTAGCATAGCGACCTCACGACTGTAAGGAGCTAGTTTTGAATGAATCATAATGGGTGTGTTATTCAAAATTCATTCATTTAAAATTCAAAATTAATTTAGTGAAAATGAGGTAAAACCTTTGTGGCTAACTCCTCTAATGTTTGTTCTATACTTCTTGAATTAAATCTAAGGTTCACCATCACATGATTGACACCAACGGCTTTTAAATGGTGAAAATATTCAATTAGATATTTTGCCCCAATTCTAAATCCTAAATGAATACCTTGTGGCATAAAATCATCATTTTCTTGTAAATCCACATATAGCGGTTGATTGAATGGCTTATCATAAGTACTTGTTTGGGCAATTAAAGATCTCCATTGCGTAATGGTATGTTGCTGTTGATACAAATTGCGAGGATAATACATCCAACCATCTCCATGTTCTGCATTCCATTCCATAGATTGTCGGCTAAATCCTGTAATAAGCATTGGAATTTTATGACCCGTAGGTTTGGGTAAAATATCTGCATTACCGTTTAATTCACCATAATGCTCTGATTGAAAAATAGGAAAACCATCTGTAGCTTTTCGTATGTATTCATAAGCTGACCGAAATAACTCCCCTCTCTTTTCATAGTCTATGTTCAATCCAGGATATTCTTCATATCTATCACCTGATGCTACACCTAATAATAATCGTCCACCTGATAATTGATCAATGGTAGCAGCAGATTTTGCCACATGAATAGGATGGTGTAAAGGCAAAGCAATGCTTCCTATGCCTAAAGCAATTGTCCTTGTTTGACCTGCTAAAAAACCTAAATAAGTAAAGGGATCGAATGTTTGACCAGCATCTCCAAAGGTCGGTACATTCAATGGGACATCTCGAACCCATAAGGCTTTAAACCCCAATTCTTCTACCAACTTAACCCGTTCCAAGTGATGTTTCATCGTAGGAACAGGGCTTTTAGGATAGTTCTCAATAGGCACTACAATTCCAATACTCAATTCATTTGGCTTGAATACGGTATTATAAACCTTATTTATTGGTTCAAATTCTTTCATAATATCAATTAGCTATCAGACATTTTGGATGTCTGATAGCTTACTTTAAAATTGACTACACAAACTCATCTTTTGCTTCAATCAGATAATGATTACTTACAGAACCTGTTGTACGGGCATTTAAATGTGGTACATATTCAGGATCATTCATAAAGGCTAAAGCCGCTTCTTTAGAAGGCCATTCTAAAGTAATTCTAAGCCCTACGGCGGCTCCTTCGCCTTCTACTTGCTCATGACTTGCTGTTCTAGCTAAATATTTACCACCGTGTTTTGTGACTAATCTATTAGCTGTTGGTAAATAATCTGGAATCCATGTGTCTGTAGTTGGCGTAACGTCTAAAACGGAATAATAACTCATTGCTTATAGTTTATAGGTTGTTAATTAAATTCTAAGACTAAAATCCTTCTAATACAATCTTTCCTTTTGCTCGACCAGATTCTAATAAAGCATGAGCTTTACGCAAATTCGTGGCATTGATAGTTCCGAAATGCTCTCCTACTGTTGTTTGTATAATTCCTTCATCTATCAATCGAGCCGCTTCATTTAGAATATTATGTTGCTCAATCATATCGGGTGTTTGAAAAATAGAGCGAGTAAACATCAATTCAATGTGCGTAGAAACCGCCTTCATTTTGAAAGGCATGACATTTAAAGTACTTGGATCGTCTATAAATCCAAATTTACCTTGAGGCTTGACCATTTTGACAATTTCATCAATATGCTGCTCGGTAGCATTCAAGCTAATCACATAATCCGCTTCTGATAAGTTTTGTGTCTTAAACTCTTCACTTAATTTATTTCGATGATTGATAACTGCATCTACTCCCAATGACTTTAACCAATCTCTTGTTACGGGTCTTGATGCTGTACCGATGATTTTAAGTTGTGTTAGCTTTTTTACCAATTGCACTAAAATAGAACCCACACCACCTGCTGCACCAATAACTAAGATGCTTTTATTCGGGTTATCTTTTGCTACCTCCATTCTATCAAATAGCAATTCCCAAGCGGTCAAAGTTGTTAGAGGCAAAGCAGCAGCTTGCCCAAAAGAAAGGCTTTTAGGTTTTCGACCTACAATTCGCTCATCTACCAATTGAAACTCCGTATTACTACCCGAACGGAATAAATCCCCTGCATACCAGACTTCATCTCCTTCTTTAAAAAGGGTCACCTCCTCCCCTACTGCTTTAACAAGTCCTGCTGCATCCCAGCCAATAACTTTCCAATTTCCATTTTCATCCTTCATTCCCTGTCGAATCTTATAATCCACAGGATTAACGGAAATCGCTTTCACTTCTACCAATATATCTCGTCCTGTTGCTTTAGGCATTTCTAGTTCAATATCTTGCAAAGACGCTTCATTCTCAATTGAAAGATTTTCTTTATAGCCAATCGCTTTCATAATCTTATTTTTAGTGTTGTTGTATTTTTTATATAAAATCAATATCTTTAACTATACTTTTTATAGTTACAAAAGTAAGTATAGTTTGTAGAATAGGCAATAACGGTCAAAAAGGATAGTTTAAATTTTTGTAGCAACGGCTGTTTCAATTGCTAAAATATTATAGAGTATGTACCAGATCAATGGAAAAAATTACCCTTGCTGTACAAGTGTTACCATGGGAATTATTGGTGGAAAATGGAAGACGGTAATTCTATTTCATTTAATTGAAAAGCCCTTACGCTACAATCAATTGAAAAAGAAAATTCAAGGTGTGACGGAACGAACGCTAAGTTTGCAATTAAAAAAACTAGAAGAGGATGGGGTGATCAATAGAACAGTTTATACTCAAAAGCCACCGTTAAAAGTAGAATATGCGTTAACTGACTTTGGAAAAACATTAATTCCATTGCTAAAAGCCATTGCAGATTGGGGCGATTATGTAGTTGAAAATTATGCAGAAAGGGCATAATAATACGGTTGCTAAATTTTGAAAATTTAGCAACCGCAAAGTATTTTTATGATAATAACAAATACAAACCCGCAGCTTGTAAAGCCCCCAAAATCGGCCCAACTACAGGAATCCATGAGTATCCCCAGTTACTATCTCGTTTTTTACCAATCGGTAAAATTGTGTGCATAATTCGAGGTCCTAAATCCCTAGCCGGATTAATGGCATAACCTGTGGGTCCTCCTAAACTTGCTCCAATTACAATTACAATCAATGCGACAGGCAATGCCCCTAACGAGCCTAAACCAATAACAGCATTTGATATACCTTCTGCCTCAAAAGTTGGATTCGCAATATGTAAAACCGCATAAACCAATACAAAAGTACCAACTGCCTCTGTTATCACATTCCACAATGGATTTGATACTTGTGGTGAAGTGGAGAAAGTACCTAGTTTAGCATCTAAATCTTCGGTTTGAGTATATTGATCTTTATATGCCATCCAAACTAAAATAGAACCAATAAAAGCTCCAATCATTTGAGCTCCGATATATGGTGCTACATCTGCCCAAGGAAATTCTCCAGCTGCTGCTAAACCTATAGATACTGCTGGATTTAGGTGAGCCCCACTTATGGGTCCTGCTACCAACACGCCAACATACACCGCTAATCCCCAAGCAATATTGACAAATAAAAATCCCTCACCATTTCCATTGGTTTTACTTAAAGCCACATTGGCAACTACACCATTTCCTAATAATATAAGCAACGCTGTCCCTATGATTTCAGCAATAAAAGGTGTCATAATTTGTTTTGTTTTGATTGTAGAAAATAGGTTCTCATTAAGTGAACCTGTCTATCGCAAGTTAAGGATTTTTATGTCTTTAAAGAAAAGAGTATTAAACTCAAAAAGGGATTTTTAATTTTTAAACCTTGAATGGATAAGGATGTCACTGTCTTCAAATTTTATTTTTATCTGGCCATTTTCTGTTGAAATAATTCGACCTATACAGAAAACCTGAGTAGTTAAAAAAGGCGGTAAAATACGAATACAAATAACATTTGAGCAAAAGATGTTCAATCTATTAGCCAAGAACTAAGGTTTGACATATCGGATAGTGAAATTAAAGATATAGATGCTTGTGAAGCCCATTTATTATCTGATGCTTATGCAACGATGCGTTCCGTATTAAGTAAACATCTAAACGAGGTATCTAAAGTATCTAAATCAACAATAGTTGATAAAAAAGCCAAGACGAATATTTAAAATCAAAGGTGAAATAGACTGCTATGAAGTTCCTATATATTGTACAACGGTTCAATTTCCAGCTCAACGCAAGAAAGGATATTATCGGACACAAGGTTATCGTAGACGGTTACTATATAAAGGCGTACCCTATTCTTCCTATCGTAAAGTTTGTGATGATTTTAACTCGATAGTTTGCCAAGCAAATTAACTTTAAACTTGTAGCTTAAAATAGTTGATGGTTTTCTGTACAGGTCGAATTTAACTGATGCTAAAGTCGTATATCTATCGGAATAAGAAAGAAAGTGAATGAATTAATGAGTATGATGGGGTTGGTAAAGTCTGTTAAAGAAATTCATATTAAATTCATTTTAGTTTCTAAGTTCTCAACTCTTGCGTAAAAATGGCAAGAGCTAAGAACTTAGAAAAATTTTGATACCGATAGCTCGTTTTTTTGAACACTTCAAAGATACGAGCTATCGGGACTGGAATAGCAGAAAATACTGTATTCCAAGTTATTGGACGAAGACAAAAACATCAAGTAAGTGTTTAGAATCCTGCTGAAAGTAAAGGTTTAGCAGTTTTAAAGGTACTACAACTTAATAACCAATGGGATGAA
>CAYLSF010000634.1:0-4877 GCA_964385675.1 uncultured Saprospiraceae bacterium | reverse complement strand
CAAATAACTACACCAGGTACACCTCCAAGTTTTGGTCAAACGAACTTACAACAAGATTTACCAATATTAGTGTTGCCAAGTTTTGATATTCAGGCAACAGTACAAGCGGAAGAATTACGCCAAAAAAATGCGACCACGCCAATTCCTGGTCGTTTTGGTCACAAACTCAAAGCTAATATTACACTGCAAAACTCTGGTATATGGGAATTGTTACCTAATGGAGATAGAATTTGGAGAATGGCAGTACAATCTAAGCAGGCTTATTCTTTGAATTTATTGTTTAGTGATTTTTATTTACCGAATGGCGCTGAATTATATTTATATAGTCCTGATAAAAATTATGTGTTTGGTGCAATCACTGCTCAAAATAATAAACCTTTTAGAAAGCTTTCGACCTCTCCTATTCCTGGAGAGATTACGATTTTAGAATATTATGAACCCGCTAATGTTATTGGTCAAGGTTCAATTGTGATAGGGGATGTTGTGCATGCGTACAAAGATTTATTCAAGATATTTAAGGATTTAGCAAAAGGCTATGGAGATTCAGGCAGTTGTAATATTGATGTAGCTTGTGCTTTAGGAGCAAATTGGCAAGATCAGATAAAATCGGTTGCTATTACTTTAGTGAACGGAACAGATTGGTGTTCGGGTGCTGTGGTGAATAATGTTCTACAAGATGGTACACCTTATTTTTTGACAGCAGATCACTGCCTAGGGGGAGGTGCAAGTGGAAATCCTCAAAACTGGACATTCCATTTCAACTTTGAAAGTCCGACCTGTAATGGCCCTACAGGGAGTTATGCTCAATCTATTTCTGGAGCAACTTTAGTCGCTAGTTCTGGTTCTAGTGATTTTGCTTTAATGCAGTTAAGTGCTACTCCGCCACCTAGTTATAATGTATTTTATGCAGGTTGGGATGCTTCTCCTACACCAACTGACTCTACTATCGCAATACACCATCCCTCAGGTGATGTGAAAAAGATTTCTTTTAATGAGGATATGTTGATTAATGGAATTAATCAAGGTATAAATTACTGGAGAGTAACAGAGTGGGAAATGGGAACAACAGAGGGTGGTTCTTCTGGAAGTCCTTTATTTGATAAAAATGGACGAATTATCGGTCAATTATTTGGAGGTCAGGCTTCTTGTACCAACGTTACTTGGGATGAATATGGTAAGTTTTCGAGTTCTTGGGATTTAAATGCTCAAGCTTCGGCACAGTTAAAAGCGTGGTTAGATCCTCAAGACTCCGGGATTACACAATTAGACGGTGCATTTATTGGTCAAAATATTTTAGCCGATGATGTAAGTATTACTAGTGTAACCTCTCCTTCTAACACTGCATCTAGTTGCGAGCAAAATATTACACCAGAAATCGTTGTACAAAATTCGGGTAGTAATGCTGTTACGACTTTTGATGTAGTCTATCAATTTGATAATCAACCTAGCCAAACCTATACTTGGACAGGTAATCTAACAACGTTTCAAGATGTAACCATTACTCTACCTGTGACTAACCTATCTATTGGTTTCCATGATTTTACAGCTAATGTTGTGTATCCAAGTGATTTAGACAATAGTAACAATAGTGCGACCGTCTCGCAGTTTGAAATCGTTAATGGAGAAAATGCTCAAATTCAATTATTAACAGATGACTATCCTGATGAAACATCCTATCACGTCATTGATCCGAATGGTGCGATTATTTTTACAGCTAATAATTTTACTGCTACTCAAACGCTTCATACAGAGGATTTATGTTTGACGATGTCTGGTTGTTATAAATTTGTTATTGAAGATTCTTTTGGAGATGGACTGGCTTATAATGGCGTAATTGGAGATTTTGCTGTTTATGCCAATGGCACTCAAATTGGAATTATTACAGGAGATTTTGGTTCTTCTGACACGATTGAATTATGTCTTCCAATTAATCCGACAGCTGATTTTTCTATCCAAAATGAATATTGTGTTGGAGAATTGATTACCCCGGTTAATAATTCTAATGGAAGTAGTTTTTTGTGGCAATTACCAGGGTCGGATATTGGTTCGAGTTCTGATGTTACCCCGACGTTTAGTTATGCTACCGCTGGAAATTATAATATTACAATGACTGTCTTCTACAGTAATGGAACAATGGCAGATACGACAATATCTATTACCATCAATGATGGAATTATGGTTGGTGTTGATTTAGTAACGGATAATAATCCAACTGAAACTTCTTATGAAATTGTGGATATGCAAGGGAATCAAGTTGTATTTGTAGATGGATTTACAAATGGAGGGACGTTGTATCAAGCTATTCACTGTTTACCAGAAGATTGTTATCATCTAAATATCTATGATAGTGGAAATAATGGATTGAATGGAAATGGTGGGCTAACTATTGGTTTAGATGATCCAGATACCACTTTAGTTAGTGGACAATTCACCACTACTCAAAGTATCTTTTTCTGTCTCGGACAATTTGTAGATACTGATGAACAAACTTTATTAAATACTTTGAGTGTTTATCCAAATCCAACGAATAGTTTTGTGCAATTTGATGCACCTCAAGTCCCAAAATCTATTCGAGTCTTTGATATAGTTGGTCGTCAATTAAAAAATATACAACAACCTACGGATAATCAAATTGATTTAACCTCTTACAATACAGGTGTTTATATTATTCAATTTGAATTTGAAAAAGGAATTGTTACTAAAAAAATAGTGAAACAGTAATTTATTTAGAACAGAGAAGTGAGATGCGAGAGTAGAAATTAATAATTTAAAGTTACTCTAGTTTATCTCTCTTCTCTGTTTTCTACTCTAATCAAATGTATAAAACCTACTTCTCGCACCTGATTTGCTCAGAATGTGGTACCATCTATTCTAAAGATGAATTACATACTTTTTGTAAAATAGATAATAAACCTTTATTGGCGGTCTATGATATTCCGACAAATTTGGATAAATCGATTTTAAAAGATCGTCCAAATTCGATGTGGCGTTATCGTGAAATGTTACCTGTTGAAAATCCTGAAAACATCGTAAGTTTAGGTGAAGGAATGACGCCTATGCTATCGGTACCCAACTTAGCGAAAAGCATTGGACTAACGGAGCTTTTGATAAAAGACGAAAGCGTTAATCCAACGGGTTCTTTCAAATCAAGAGGCCTATCTATGGCAATTTCAAAAGCTAAAGAATATGGGGTGAAGGAAGTCTCATTGCCTACTGCTGGTAATGCAGGAAGTGCTACAAGTGCCTATGCGGCTCGTGCGGGTATGAAAGCATATGTTTATATGCCCATACAAACGCCCGATTTATTTAAAAAAGAAGTGAAATATTATGGGGCTAACTTGACGGAGGTTGATGGGAATATTGCTGATGCAGGTAAGCAAATGTCAAAAGATAACACAGGGGATTGGTTTCCAGTTTCTACCTTAAAAGAACCGTACCGAATAGAAGGCAAAAAAACAATGGGCTACGAAATAGCCGAGCAACTCAATTGGGAAACGCCCGACGTGATTGTTTATCCTACAGGAGGCGGTACAGGTTTAATTGGAATTTGGAAAGCCTTTAAAGAACTGAAAGCAATGGGTTGGATTGATGCTATTAAAACACGAATGGTAGTGGTACAAGTTGATGTATGTGATCCGATGGTGCAAGCTTTTCATAACAAACAAAAATTTGCTGAGCCTTATCAAAATCCAGGCATCACCTCTGCCAATGGTTTACGAGTACCTTCTGCGTTTGGAGATCGCCTAATCTTAAGTACACTCTACGAAAGTAACGGTACCGCCCTTTCGTTACCCGATGCTGCATTACTAGAAGGCGTAAAAGAAATAGCTCAAAAGGAAGGACTTTTTGTAGCCCCAGAAGGTGGAGCAATTTGGATGGCATTAAAACAATTGGTGAAAACAGGTTGGGTAAAGCCCAATGAAAAAGTCGTTTTAGTTAATACAGGTTCGGCGTATAAGTATATTGAAAATCTTTAAAATCAATATTTTTTAGGTTGATCGAACTTTTTTATAAAAAATATAGTTAGCGAATTTGTAAGATGATTAGCAAATACGTACTTTTGCAATTCAATCCTAAAAAGTTAGGGTATTTTACAAATTTTCGGTCCTATAGCTCTGTTGGTTAGAGCATCTGACTCATCAAATTAATTAATTTAGACGGACACATTTTATGAGTAATAAAGTATGTGTAGTTTGTGCAGAACCTTTATTTGGTCAAAAGCAAAAATACTGTAGTAATAAGTGTAAATAAAAAGATCATTATAATAGGATCAAGGATCAAACCAATACTTATCATTCTCAGACATTAAGGGCTTTAAAAAAAAAGTTAAAGCTTATTGAAATCACAGGTGAAAAATGTATGAGTTGTGGATATAATAAAAATCTTTCTGCCTTACATTTTCATCATAAAGATTCCACTCAAAAAAAATTCAAACTTGGAATGTGAATGCTTTCTAATAAAAAGTGGGAATCTATTTTAGAAGAAGTAAAGAAATGTGATTTATTATGTGCTAATTGTCATGCAGAAGAGCATAATCCTGAATTGACAATGGCAAATGTGATTAAATTAATTTGCGGTGCCTCTTAATGGAAACATTAAGATGAGCAGGGGGTTAATTCAGGGAAACCTTACTTTCACACTCCGTAGTGAAACTGGCAATCCTGAGCCAAGTCTAATGAAGGTCATAAAAGTAATTAGAAAGGTGCAGAGACTAGAAGGTGAGAAGATCAATCAATAAGCCTTCAACAACGCCCCCCGCCTACGTTCTATTATCATAGAATATGGTGATGATATAGTCCTACCCCATAACGAAAGTTTTGGAAGGTGAATCAGAGGGTCCATGGTTCGAGCCCATGTGGGACCACAAAATTACTAAT
>CAYLSF010000633.1:0-4879 GCA_964385675.1 uncultured Saprospiraceae bacterium | reverse complement strand
ACATTAACGCCAGCACGTGCGGGTATTTAATGATTTTTTCTGAATAATCATTATTCTCCTACAAGAAAAAGTCTATTTTCTTGAAGTGTTAATAAGTTATCTTGATTTGTTTTATGAATGATAGAGTCAATTTCCGCTTGTTGAGTCTTAATATGCATTTTGATCTCCTCTTGTATTTCTTCTTCTGTTAATTCTGTTAAAGGAATATCACTAGAAGTAGGTAACTGTTCTACAAAAGTATTTAAAGCAAAACCAAAGAGAATGATGTAGAATAATCGCATTTATTAATTTTTTAGGTGATAAATGAGTAGAAGAAGATAGACTTAAACGGTTTCATATTCCCAAAGAGAACGCTCAAACTCAGATAAGAATCCTAGTACCATATCTGAACGAAGTATGCCATTTCGCATAAAGATTTCTACTAAATCCACATCTGTATTGTTTTGATAAATCCAGACTTTTTCTTCTACGATTTGAATATGAAAAACAACATTATGGCGAAAAGATTTCCCTTTCCAGCCAAAAGATAAGACAACAAAATCAGTTCTATCAGGATTAACTACTAAATGTCTTTTAATATTAGCGTTTACACTGGTTGCCCCTGCCCTATATTCCATTTCATCTAGTATGATGTCCTTATATTTTTCTATTCTTGCCATGATAAAATTGTTTCCGTTTCAAGATTTACAACAATTAACTTGAGATTAAATTGGGTAATTCTTCTTTTAATAAAGGGAATGCTATCTATTTTTAGAAAACTTTCTTCTGAAATAGCAATGTAAAGTTTTCTATCTATTTTGGCTTCTTTTAATGCTTCTTGATAATCTAAATATTGTCCAAGAACAGTATGAAAAGCATTAAACACGGAACCTGACGAAAATGATTTTATTTCCACAGCGATTAACTGCTTTCCTTTCTTTGCTAAAATGATTTACTCTCCACCTAAATCTATTTCTAAAGTCTTATTTCCTCCATCAATATCAACGAATAATGGATCATGATTGATTAACCATCCATCTTTTATTAAGGCATTTTAACCCTTAAATGTATTAAATCCTTTCTAGCCATAATTTTTAATGGTTCATGTTCAAAAATAAGGATTTTAATTAAAACTTGCTTCTTTTTGAAAAAGAAAGCGGAATTCGCAATATGCAAATTCCGCTTTAAAGTGTAGTTAATGCTTTATAAGCCTAATTTACCTAGGTTTCGATTGATATTTGACCAAAGAACTAGCTCGAAGCTAGACTGATTATCTTTCCTCTTCGGTTGAATTTAAATCGCTTGATAAATCCAATTCCTTGTTTGGCTAGACTCATGCAAATCGCCCTTCCAATTCCTTTTAGCTGACTTGCTTCTGTTACAATGGTAATTCTGCTTTTTATTTTTAGTATTTAGTAGTGAGAATGGTCGATGTATGTGGCTTGCCGACTGGCGGGGAAGACAGTTTGAGCATTGTTGTAGGTAGGCTTTATTATTGAAATAGTATTTTTACTTGACTATTATGGTTTTTATCAATGAAATAGTTGACTTTATAGATTTCATCAAAATAAATGTGATTTTTATCCATTTTGCCCGAATATGTAATTTCGACAGAGTTGTAAGATCCTTTTATTTGATTTAGCACAACCTCTTTAAATTTTTCTTTTATTGATGTATGATGTTCGTTCAACATTTGCATATCTACCATTCCAAAGTCAGTTTCTAAATGGTTTTTGGACTCACTAAGAAAGCTGATTGTACCGTAAAAATTCAAAACTTCTTGATTATAAAATTCTAAAATTTTTGTATTGATTTCACTTGAAGGGACTCTAATATCTCTAAGCATCGACTCTGATTCGATTTCGTCATCATCAGCATCTCCGTAAGCAAATTCATCGTAAATTATACTAACCCTTTCTTGACCGTCAACTGAAAATATACCTCCCCCCTCATTGTAATATTCTCCGACATTTGGAATATCGAATTTTTCTACTAATAATCTTGTTAGTTCAATTAATAAAGTATCGTTATCATAAGGTACATATTTATCCCCAATTTGGTATTGAATAATTGTTTCATCTCCACCACCATTCCATTTGACAGACAATTGCATATCTGATTCTTCATATTCTTTAAGCCTTTTTATCAATTGTTTTTTCATTTCTAATGATTATTTTTTACGAGTGCCACTTTTCCCACATCTGGTGTGTACTGCCATCTACTACTGAATTTAAAATTTTTCAGTATAGACTTAATACTATGTTTCTCATTTAAATAACTTCTTAATATCAATGCTTTGTTTATCCCTAAAACTTTATCGACTAATGAAACGCCAAAATCACTATAAGTTAGGACAAAGCTACTTTTAATTCCAGAATTAAGGTATGGACTTAATATAAAATTCTTTAACTCTTCGTCCTTTATAGATTCAATCTCTTTTATCGGATCATATAACTTTGGATTGTCCTCGAACCACTCTTTCAAAATCGGAATTCTTCCATTTAAATCTTCTTTAATATGTTCTATTGCTACATCTCTTACTAATACTAAATCGCCCTCACTATTCTTTAAGGTATCACCAAATATTGTTGTACACAAGTGAACACCAAACGTATGGTGCAATATCGAACGATGCTTAATATTGAAAAAAAATAATTTTGAAGAGTCGATGAATTTATGAATTTCAAAATAATCTTTCACTTCACCTCCAAAGTTATGTACTGACAATTGACTGTGTACCAAAGTGTTCATTTTATTGAATTAGTCTTGCTCGTGAGGAGTTTTTCTTCGCTTGCCTACAACGGTTTAGCATAAACGACGTTGCCACCAAAAGCTGGCAACGTCGTTTATGCATTGTTAGCTGCTGGCTTCTTCTTTTTTCTTTGGTACAAATTGTTTAGGGTCATAAAAGAATTGTTCTTGATGGATTTTTTCTCCTTTCCATTTTTGATAAGCAATTTCTTCAATTTCTGTTACAGAGCCATCCTTCCATTCGAAAAAGAATTTCCATCTAATTATAACTTTGTCTTCTATTTGGAAGAATGGTCTTATGCATTTGGAGCGCACTTTTAATGCTTTTTGGAGCATATTTTGTTCATTTTTTATAAGATTTTCAATTCCAATTCTTGGAACATTTTGATTCTCTTGAATAGAAGCATCATTGGTGTAGTAATCACTTATTACTTTGTCGTGAGGTTGTTGTTCTACAGCCTGAATGAAGCTTTCTATAGTTTTTAGCGTAGGCATAACAATTAGATTTTTAGAATTTCACTAATTCTTTTCTGGTTTACCGATTTTATTTTTCCTGCTTGTCGCCAACAGGTGGAATATCAACCCAAAATATGTATATATCCCACCTATATCTAGCATATCAACCCAAAAATAACAAAAATTCAACCTCCAAAAAACTATTGCCCCACCAAAGCCTCTCGTTTCTGAACCAACTCCTTTGTAAATTTCATAACGGTATCTTCTCCTGCCAATTCCTCTTCCACACTATTCCGAATCGGATAATCAGGTAGTACGCCTCGTCGAGTGTTTGGCGTATCAATCGCCCTTTTAAAACAAATTAGGGACATTCGGATTCTGACATTAGAGTTGGGAAGTTTCAAAATAGGCATCAGTCCACTTGTATTTTGGCTTGGATTTCCACCCGTTTCTTCTCCAATAAAAACACCTCGATTGGCATTTTTTATTAAGCTTGCCATTTCTCCTGTGGCGGAGAAGGAGTAACCATTGGTTAGTACATATAATTGCCCTTTATAGTTATTTTTAGCAGGCTGAATAATTTCATCCTTTATCATACCATATTGTCTAGCTAACCAACCGCCTACTTCATAAATATCTCCTCGCTTTTTAGTAGCGAGTTGTGCCTTTAGGTTTAACCAAAAGATATTATCCTCATAATATTTTCCATTAGGAATATTTCGAGTGATAGTATAAGTTTGTTTGTAGAGTTGAAAGGGTTTATCAGTTAAATAAGAAAATAAAGTCGTCGTAGGTTCTGGATCACCACCACCATTATTTCTTAAATCCAAAATCAAGTGTTCCACGCCTGCTTCTTTGATTTGCTTAAAAATGCGTTCACAATACGCTTTTGGCAGTTGTTTATTCTTTTTCATAGTTGACTTATCAAATGTAGGAACGATCAAGGTAGCCGTATTGCCTTCTATTTTTAGTTGCCATTTATAATCTGCTAAATCTTGACTAAAGTGCTTTCTTTCCTTATTGTATCGGTCTTTATGATGTTGTTCCATGTTTTTCATTAATAAAGCATCAATAGTGTATTGCTGTATTTGACCTTTTTTGTCTAATATTTCTACTTCATATTTTGTTGGCGTTCCAAAGATATTTGCATACCAATTTGAAAACTCTAGGCTAATGAAATATTCAGGAAACGTTCGATTATCGCCATCACTTGTCCAACTATCTACCATTTTATTAAAAATATCTGTGGCTGCTATTCCATTGATTTTCTGAATAATACTCCCTTCTTGAATGGACTCATTGTTGGATAAATTTTTAAGTACCCATATTTTTCCCTCGTTCCAATAAATATCAAATGGAAATAATGGAATCGTCTTTTCTTTATACTCATCCCATGCTTGAGAAGGCACAATTAAGGTATGTCCGTTTTTGATTTTTTGATGTAAGGGTAATAGCAAGCGATAAAATTCAATAGTGGTCATCGGCTGAGTAATGGCTGCATTGATTTGTTCAAAACAAGCCTCCATTTCTGCCTTAGGTGTATAAAGATATAAGGCAGGATGTACGGTTTCTAATTGATGTTTTAAAATAGCGACATCTTCTTTTAGGTCAGCTACTGAATACTGTTTGGTAGTTACGTTTTCGGTAACTTGTGCTTGAATAGTTGTTCCTGATAAACAGAAAAATAAGGTGC
>CAYLSF010000632.1:0-4884 GCA_964385675.1 uncultured Saprospiraceae bacterium | reverse complement strand
CAACTAAAAAACTTATTACTATCTCCTTGACGCTAATCCGATAGCTATCGGGACGAATGAAAATTTATATAATTTATTGATTATTAATAAAATATAATTCGTGTATTCGTGGTTTATTATCAAAATTGTTTAATTGCTAATCCCTTCTAACTACTGTACGGGAAACTATCATAGAGTTATTTATTAAATAATTACAAGCGAATATTAGGATAATAATTTAGCCGTTTAACTCCCGATAGCTTCCCGTACAGTAGTCGGGAAGGACGAATAATTAAGTAAATCCACTTAATCCTTCCTAATACATCGACAATTATGCCCCGTAGTATCTACTTTATCATCAGGATCTGGGCCTCCATAATCTAAGCGTTGTGTATAAGCGTAGGTGGCATCTTTGGCGGTACTTGACCAGTATTTGACGATTTCGGTTTGCGATAAGCCTGTAATGCGGTAGGATTGTTTGTACATCGCATCTAATTCTAAGCGAGTGGGTAAGTACCAATCCGATTTTCCGAAGGCGGTTAAGTTGTTGCAAGTTGTTTGTGCATCTGCCCAATTTAAATCACTGGCATTATCTGTAGGATGTACATAAATATATACGCCTTGATATTCGATAGGAACGGGTTGAGTCGGATCGGGAGTCCCAACAGGAATATCAAAGGTTGTCCAAGTTGCTTGTCCATTTGCATCAGAAACTAGGATTTTTCCAGTGCCTTGATTACCATCTACTACTTTGAGTGTACCGTTAATTTGAACTATATTATTATCAAATTCACCATAAATCAGTGGTGTGGTAATATCAGAGTTTTCGATATAGAGTTTATTGCTGCCCATTTCATTATACCCCGCATTATGACCTAAAAATACATTTCCAGAACCTGTACTCAATACACCTGCAAGCATACCCAGATATACATTATTATTACCTGCTGTATTAGAAAAACCTGCTGAAGTTCCCATAAAAACATTAAACTCTCCAGTAATATTACTACCACCAGCACTACCTCCAATAAACATATTTCCTCTACCTGTTGTATTTGCTCCTCCCGAATTTTCACCAATAAATAGGTTAAAGTTACCCGTAGTATTGGCATAACCTGATCTTTCCCCTATGAAGGTATTAGAGAGACCTGTTGTATTTGTATAACCTGCGGACCTTCCCAAAAATAAATTTCGATTGCCGCTAGTATTAGAATAGCCTGCATTATTACCAATAAAAGTATTAAATGCACCTGTAGTATTAGAATACCCTGTACGATAACCAATAAACAAGTTTTCTGTACCTGCATCAGACATACCTAATGTTGTATTCAACCCCGCATCTTCTCCTATAAAGATGTTTTTATACGTATTAGGTAAACTCATCATCGTCATTCCTCCACTATTTTGTCGAAAAACGAATCGTTCACTCCCCATTATATCAAATCGAATGCTATCTTCATCTGCACTTTCTTCTACTTGTATTTTGGTGTCTCCATCTGCATCTGCAATTGATCTAGCTGCTATCTGGTTGGTCCAGGTCAAAATACCACTACCATCTGTTTTTAAAACCTGTCCATCTGTACCATCTGTAATTGGGAATTGATAGGCATCTTTTATGCCCAATGTACCGTAGATCTTTACAATATCATTATCAAATTCACCATAGATTAATGGTGTGGCACTATTAGAATTTTCTATAAATAATTTATTACTTCCTGTTTCATTGTAACCAGCTTCATTTCCTATAAAAATATTACCACTTCCACTTGTATTTAAAGCTCCTGCTTGAATACCGATATAAGTATTTTCAATCCCATCTACATTTGAATATCCTGAAACTGCCCCTAAAAATAGGTTTCTATCGCCTGTTGTTGTACTGTAGCCTGCTTGAAGTCCTAGGAATAAATTTCCTAATGCGGTTGTAATGTTATAGCCCGATAAAGTTCCGATAGCCACGTTACTAGCGGCTGTTGTACTTGAATAACCAGCTTCATTACCGATATATGTATTTCCTGAACCCGTAGTATTTGAATACCCCGCACTTTTGCCTAAAAACATATTTGTGTTTCCGCTCGTATTTGAATGACCACTTTCATAACCATAAAAAGTATTATCGCTTCCTATTGTATTTTTTTGACCAGCATTATTTCCTGCAAAAGTATTGTTATTTCCAGTCGTGTTTTTTAACCCAACATTTAGACCTATAAATGTATTGAGTGTACCTGTGGTGTTATCATGTCCAGCATAAGCACCTATAAAGGTATTACGGCTTACGGTATTATTACGCCCAGCATAAGCACCTATAAAAGTGTTTAGTCCTCCAATAACATTTTTATTTCCAGCATATCTACCCAAAAAAGCATTTTGATAGCCGTTCGTATTACTAGCCCCTGCATTTGACCCAACAAATGTATTTTCATTCAATGTCTTATTATCGCTTAATCCTGCATTTTCCCCCATAAAAACGCTATGACCTGTATTCAGAATATTTAATTTACCATCTGAGAGCGTCATGTATTCAACACCTCCTGCGTCAAATCGAATAATATCTTCGTCCGCATTTTTTTCTACTTGTATTTTAGTATCATTATCCGCATCTACGATTTCATTAGTATTGCCAGCAGTAATCGCTATCCATACGGTTCCATTGTAAAAATTAAACGCATTAGTTGACGAGTTATAAATCATTAATCCCGTAGCGGGTGCATTGATATTATTTCGTTGTGTGGTGGTGAGTCTTGGAATTAAAATACCTTTTGTTGTTGATTTGACATCTAACATGGAAGAAGCGTTAGGACTACTTCCATCTGCATTGATACCGACTTGTCCGTTTATAGTATTTAGTAAATAGTAATTGGTCAGTAGTATTATGGTTATGATGATGATTTTAATATTTTTCATTTTAGATAATTTTCGATTATTGTAAATGTATGGTTACCCTAAAAAAAATGTTCTACTGTTCAGCTAAAGGAAGGTTTGTTTGTTCCACATTTTCCAATCGTTGCAAGGCACTTTCTAGTGCTGCTTCATACTTTGCTAATAGTTGCTTTTGTGCAGCGTTTTCTTGCTCTAGGGTTTCTACTTTTTGTGCCAATTCTTGTGTAGCTTTTACGAGAGGCACTACAAATTCGGCATATCTAAGGCCGTAATAGTCTGTTATCTGTTCTCCGTTATCTGTTGTTTTTTGAGTTGGTTTGTCAATACCACTAAAATTAAAGTTGACATTTTGGGCGGCTGTTTCTACCTCTTGTGCAATAAACCCAGTATATCGAATCTCATTTTTTGCTAGTAAAACATTCCACAAATCTTCAGGAATACAACCCTGTTGTTCCATCAGTTTTTCGCTATCAAATTGATAGGTTACAGGACGCAGTTGATTGATAAAATTTAGCCCTACTACATTTTCTTTTACATCGGTTTTAAAGCGACCATCTGAAGTAGCTGTCCAATTTAGGGGGCCTCCGATTGAAGTATGTGCAGCGTTTCCGATGTTGATTTCATTGGCATTTGTTGCTGTAGTTTGATAGCCAATTGCAATAGCGTTGTCTGCTGTAACGGAACTTTGATGCCCAATAGCGATACCATTATCCCCACTACCTAATGAGGATTTTCCTAATATAACAACACCATTTGCAGCAACAGAAGCATAAGCACCTAAGAATACTGTATTACTAATATTAGTAGAAGTCCCATTAGTAGAAGTACTACCTCCTGCACCAGCTACAAAATCTGCTAAACAACCTAAACCCGTATTATCACTACCTTCTCTATTGGTAAATCCTGCATAAACCCCCATGTAAGTATTTCGAGCCGCACCTGTAGTTTGGTTGGTTCTATTGTTATCAGAACCTGCATAAACACCGACAAAAGTATTGTAACTTGTCCATTCTGTAGCTGTTCCACATCCTGCCCCTATAAATGTATTATAAATGCCAGTCGAATTATCTAAACCTGCTGAATCTCCAATGCAAGTATTATGATGTCCTGTGGTATTGTCATATCCTGCTTCTTGACCGAAAAAAGCATTTCTATACCCCGTTTCATTTTGACGCCCTGCGGAAGTACCAACAAAAGTATTTCTATTACCTGTAGTATTATCAAATCCCGCATCTTCCCCAATAAAAATATTATCATGTCCTGTAGTATTGTGATATCCGGCTTCTTCTCCCATAAAAGTATTATCATACCCTGTCGTATTAGTTGCTCCAGCTCTCAAACCTATAAATGTATTATCGCTTCCCGTTGTATTATTGATACCTGTTTGGTTTCCCAAGAATACATTATCTATCCCCAGTGTATTTCTATATCCTGATTGATGACCGATAAATAGATTTTCAAGACTTGTAGTATGGTAACCTGCATAATGACCAATAAATAGATTAGGAGAATCATATGGAGTGCCGGATACCCCTCTATTATTATCACCTAAAATTGTATTAGGATTAGCATTTGTATTGTACCCTGCATTAGTTCCTATAAAAATGTGCCTTGAACCAATCGCATTTGAATGACCTGCACCTGTACCAATAGCTACAATAGAGTCGCCAGTAGTGATGCTATTTCCTGCCCCTGTTCCTAATAGTGTATTTCCTGTTTGTGCATGGATAATATTCGAGTAGATAAAAATTAAAATAATCCCAAAACCTAATTTTGTAAGTGTTGTTTTCAACTTTTTCATTTGTCTGATTTAAAACAGAACTGCCCTACAAATTGTCATCTAATCCCGATAGCTATCGGGAGCAATAGTAGAGCAGTCGTAATTTTGTGTAATAATTGTAACTATTCAGAACCGAGAGAAGAGAAGCGAGAATAGAGAAACACCCTATAAAACACCTATTTTAAGCAAAGCTATGGTTTGATGTGTCTCTTTTCTCTATTCTGAGCAGTTATTAATAATTTTTATTT
>CAYLSF010000631.1:2842-4886 GCA_964385675.1 uncultured Saprospiraceae bacterium | reverse complement strand
GAATTATGTGAATTTTCTTTTGCTCCTTGACGCTAATCCGATAGCTATCGGGATATGAATTTTGATGTATAATGTATGATTTTTCAGAATCAATTATTCAAATAAGAAATTGCTGTACTAACCACTAACCACTAACCACTAACCACTAACCACTACTCCAACCCCTTCATCGCTTCAACTTGTCGCTGTAATCTTGCCATCAACAATTGATATTGTTTTTCCCTTTCTACTGTATTCATCCCCATATTATTATTATCCAAAACCATCCATTGAGGATTATTAGTATCGAAACTTAACCATTCGGGATGATTATGTCCATTTGGATTACCCGTCTTAGCGAAGTTTGTCCAATAGTCAATCATGATGGCGGATAAGACTTTATCTTGTTTATCTAAAGGCAAAATCGGAACATCTGTACCATGCACAAAAGGGAGTTCCGCAGCGTGATATGCCCCTGCGGTTTGTGTTGGACTCGGTGGTACTCGCTTGAAGAAATAGTAGTAAATTGGATTACCATTTTGGGCATGATGTTTCGCATACCATCTAGCTTTTGCTCCAAACATATTATCCCCCAAAAAGGCGATTTCTGCTTGATGGTCTCGGTTTTTAAGTCCAGGATATAAGGCTAAAAGCGGTTGTGTTTCTCCTTTAAAATCATGGTGAAAACGCTCAACAACTTCTTTATCCGATAAGCCTAAAGGCTGATAATCGGCTTGTGGTAATTCAAAAATAGGGTAGAGGCAAGTCCCTTCATCCGAATTGCTACCCAATAAAATTGGAACATTCGCTTGATTATTATCCGCAAAAGCAGCAAATGGACTTTGTGGTAACACATATCCATCAATATTCGGATAATGCGTCATAATATTAGATTCAGGCTCTTGTTTTCGCAAAAAAGTCATGAGTTGCTTCGCAGACATTTTTCGCAATTGCTCCACTTGATTTGACCCTGTAACGCCGATGGCTTTTGCAAAAGCCAATCCTTTTCCTTCTGCACTTTGAATATGTTCAAAATCTTTCGATAAATGAATCATTTGCCCACCATTTGCAGGACTTTGCAAAATCGCTTTATGGAATAAGCCTTTCGCTAGGGGAGAGGTGAGCATGTGTGCCACAGATTCTCCGCCTGCCGATTCTCCAAAGATGGTAACATTATTGGGATCGCCACCAAATGCTGCTATATTGTCTTGCACCCATTGCAAGGCGGCTATCTGATCCAATGTGCCATAATTGCCCGATACTTGATGCTCCGATTCTTGTGTGAGTTCGGGATGTGCAAAATAGCCTAACAAGCCTAAGCGATAATTAATAGAGACATAGACAATCCCTTTATTCGGAATGGCAACACCATCATAAAAAATCTCTGCCCCACTTCCATCTTGATGATCCCCTCCATGTATCCAAACCATGACAGGTAATTTAGCGGATTCATCTATGTTAGGTGTCTTTATATTTAAATACAAACAATCTTCAGACTGCTTAGGCGAAGGGGCTATCTTGGTTAATAACAAGATAAACATCCGATGTAGCCAACTCCACCCTTGACCATTGATTATCCCTTTTAAAAATAGGGCAATAAACACTTGAAATTGCCAAGCGAAAGCACTAAACTTTGTCGTCTTTTTAATACCTTCCCACGGTTGTAAGGGTTGCGGTGCTTTCCAGCGTAATGCCCCAACAGGCGGTGCAGCATACGGTATGCCTTTAAAAGAAGCAATTGTGCCTTTGACTTCCCATTTGCCTTGTACTTTGCCGGCTTGTGTGGTGATGATGGGTGGTTTCATATTTGGTTTTTTGTATAATTGAATTTCTTTTCGGTTTAAATGTAGGGGAATTTATTGGGATATTTTACTTATCACCAAGATTAAGGGAGTCACCAACTTGAATTTTATCACTAATAACAATGTTTTTACTTTGTAAGATTTGATTAATTTGTATCTTATCAAGATTAGATAGTTTTTTCACAGATGCTTCTCTGTATAGTTTATTATAATATTCTAAATGCTCTTTCATTTTTGTAGTTTTTTCATACACACTGTCTATT
>CAYLSF010000631.1:0-2826 GCA_964385675.1 uncultured Saprospiraceae bacterium | reverse complement strand
TTTAAGATGTTCTAGGAATTTAATTTTGGAATCTAAATACTCTTGCATTTCAATATTTAATATAGAGACTATCTGGTTCGGATCAGATGTGTTTTGAATTTTTTTATCTATTTCTTTAAAATCAGATTCAAATTTTTTTAATAAAGCCTTTAATTCTTTGTGCTTACGCTCTATTTCTTTTCTTAACTCATTATCTGAAAAAGGAATCATCTTTATATTATTTATTGGGATATTTTATTTTGAAGAGTTTAAAAGTTCTTGTAGGTATTGTTCGATATCAATTCCTAATGCATTTATAATTTGAAAGGCTACTTTTAAATAATTTTGAATATAACCAATATGCTGCAAAGGGAGTAAATATCCAATCGCTTCATGGACTAATTCAAAGGAACGTTGATTGTCCTGTTTATTTTGTAAAAAATAAATTGAAAGATTAATTAAAGTCATCGCTACATCTGGCAAGAAAGTTTGTGGATTACTTTGAGCTAATTTTCTTCTTATGTCTAAGGCTTTGTTGTATGCTATTTCGGCTTTTCCAAATTGATTCTTATCACTATATAAACTAGCTAAATTATTTAACGTCATTGCTACATTAGATAGGAAAGATTGCGGATTGTTTTGCGCTAATTTTCGATATATGTCTAAGGCTTCGTCGTAAGCCTTTTCAGCTTTTTGAAATTTATTTTTAGCCTTATGTAAAGCCCCTAAATTATTCAAAGTACCAGCGACATTAGGTAAGAAAGATTGCGGATTGTTTTGCGCTAATTTTCGATATATGCCTAAGGCTTCGTCGTAAGCGTTTTCAGCTTTTTGAAATTCATTTTTATCACTATGTAAAATCGCCAAATTATTCAAAGTAGTAGCGACATCAGGCAAGAAAGTTTGCGGATTGTTTTGTGCTAATGTTCGATATATGTCTAAGGCTTCGTTATATGCTATTTCGGCTTTTTGAAATTCATTTTTAGCCCTATGTAAAACTGCTGAATTATTCAAAATAGTAGCGACATCTGGCAAGAAAGTTTGTGGATTACTTTGAGCTAATTTTCTTCTTATGTCTAAGGCTTTGTTGTATGCTATTTCGGCTTTTCCAAATTGATTCTTATCACTATATAAACTAGCTAAATTATTTAACGTCATTGCTACATTAGATAGGAAAGATTGCGGATTGTTTTGCGCTAATTTTCGATATATGTCTAAGGCTTCGTCGTAAGCCTTTTCAGCTTTTTGAAATTTATTTTTAGCCTTATGTAAAGCCCCTAAATTATTCAAAGTACCAGCGACATTAGGTAAGAAAGATTGCGGATTGTTTTGCGCTAATTTTCGATATATGCCTAAGGCTTCGTCGTAAGCGTTTTCAGCTTTTTGAAATTCATTTTTATCACTATGTAAAATCGCCAAATTATTCAAAGTAGTAGCGACATCAGGCAAGAAAGTTTGCGGATTGTTTTGTGCTAATGTTCGATATATGTCTAAGGCTTGTTGGTATAAGGGCGTTGCTTTGTTATTTTGATGGTGCTTTTGCAAGAAGTGAGCATAAGCAAAGGTATTATCTATATTTTTATTGGCTTGTAGGGATTTTTCAAAATGAGCACAGGTAATTTTAAATCTATCGGCTAATTCAAAATTAATGGCAGTGAGTCGAGCAAAGAGTAAATATTCATTGGCAAGTTTAAGGCGTTCTTCTTGTGCTTGTGTTTCTAGTTCAAGTCCTTTTTCTTGCATTTTTTTGCCTAAGTTCTCTTTGTGTATGGCAGTATTGAGTTCGTTTGCCATTTCCGCTTTTTCTACTTCAAATATGGCTCTGGCTTCCGCAAATTCTCCCTTTTTGAAATGTGCTTCGGCTTTTCGTAACCGTTCTGTATTAATCGGTATAGTTGTAAATTGTACGGCTAATTCTATCACTTGCGTCTTGAGGGTTTCAAGTTCCTTTTTTTTTCGATTAAGTGCTTGACTTATGGTCAAAAGGTCTTGTTGAAATTCCTCATCATCAGGGTATTTTGCTATTCTATCCTGTGTTTTTTCTTGGCGTGTTTTAAGGGCAGTTATTGTTTCTTCTAATGCGATATATTGTGCGGCTTCTTTTAGATTAATGACAATATTATTATCCCCTACAATGACATTACCTTGTGCGTCAATATGGGCATTGTGTAAGGTGTTTTTACTATGATGAATTTCTGTGCGTTCCATGTTTTAGGTTTTGAGATAATACGCTTTTATCTTGATTTTATCATTTCTTTCACCACAAATTTTCACAAATAATACAGATTTTGTCGTTACTAATCCGTGTATTTTGTGAAAATCTGTGGCTTTTTAGAACTTCTCTTATTTCTACATAATTGTAGCTATTTATGATGGATAATTTTATTACCAGAAACATTATCCCCACTTCCTGTATGATGTTGAGATATAGGGTTAGTATCACCTATCGTTACATTTCCACCTGCATTAATATTACCCGTAACTACATTTTTACTATTGGTAATTGTCGTAACGATTTTACCACCTTCTTCTGTTTTTGAAATCTTATCAAAAAGCTCTTTAATCGCTTTTGTCGCATTTTCATCTTCTTCCAATGCAATTTCAAACTCAGAAGTTAATTTCTTTTGTCGGGCATTACTTGTTGGGTTTTCTTTTAGGCTTTGCAATGCCTCTTTTTCTGCTCCATCAGGCTTAAATAACAACCGATCTATAAAACCCACGGTTGTATCCGTACAGTCATTAAATAGTTTTTTTACAGATTCATTTTTAGCGAGTTGTGTGCCAATATAGGTCACTATACCACTAATCATAACGGCAGTCGTAACAGGTTCCATCTTTTTAATTTTG
>CAYLSF010000630.1:0-4890 GCA_964385675.1 uncultured Saprospiraceae bacterium | reverse complement strand
AATAATTAAAGTTAAATGAACTAACCTCCTTTGAATCCGTCACAACTTCTCCTCCTTCATCTTCACCCGAAAATACTAATTTAGCACTACCTCTAGCGATTAATGCATCATATCCGACACTTCCGAAAACATGCCATCCCTTGCCATTAAAGTCCTTTGAAATTAATTTAACATTTGGCTTTAGGGTCGTGCAAGTATTACTGTAATAGGTTCTTGCACTACGTTCATAAATTTGGGTAGAATTAATCTGAATATATAGGTCATTATTAATAATATCACCCAAATACTTTTGATAACTATATACGCCTAAATCTAAACCTAAAATGAGGCTCATATTACCCACAGGCATCATATACCCCGCACCAAGTCCAAACTGAAGACCACTAGATTGACCAAATAATCCATTGACTTCAATGTGTCCCTCAATATTATCCTTAAAAAAATAGGAGATTCCAAGTCCTGCTAAGAAAGAGAAATTATTCTCCGTTAGTGATACTGCTGTGGTAATGTTATCTCGAGAAGGGGAGTCATCTGTGAAATCAAGAGCAACGAAATCCCCATCTACACCAAGACTTTTTCCTCCTAAAGCACCATATAGCAGTAGTGAGCCTTCTGCTAAATCTGTTTGAGCAAATAAAGTATTCCCAAGTGTGCATACAAGGCAGCACAGACTTAAAAAGAATGTTTTCATAGTTTTAAAAAAATTTAAAATGTGTTATTAAAAAATTAGTAAGTTGTTTTATCAGTTATTTTGTAGTCAAATATCATTGAAGTCTCAAAGGCTTATTCTGCTACCTTTGAATTGCATTCAATAGTTAGTCTTGCACACACCGACAATAAAATTTATTATTGGTTTCTGCTTCTTTAAGTTCCACAGAAGTGCTGATAGCACTTGCGTAGAAAGCATAGGGAATTCCCCAATTAAATTCAGAAGCTGTCCAAAATCTAGTTCGAGTATTGAGACCGTCATACGTCCCCCAATGAGAATAAAAACCACCTATTTTTGCTTCAAATCCACTACTTCCGTTTTCAATTAGTGCATTGTATATTTCTATGGTGAAGTTATTAGGATCACCATCATCAAATTCATTCATTAAATTATTCCATTCATTATAGCTTGGTAAGTGCCATCCGTTTGGACAAATTCCTTGTACCCCACTAGGTGTATTATTTGAAAAAGCAGCTCCTTGCATCACCTCTTGCCAGTTGTATAAGCGTCCATATTGTGTACAGTTGTTATTATTGTCACCATAGCAAGCAGAATTAGAATTTCCACTATCATAATTTAGATTTTCTGCCATCCAGTAAGTAGTACCGATTTGAATATAATTATATGTCTTGCCATCTCGACTATCTGTAAACTGTAATGCCCCTGAGCTTCCACCTATTCCCGTTACAGTAATGGTATTAATACCACTTTGAGCATCTGAATTAACGACTATTGTACCATTATAATTTGAGGCAGATTGAGGCGAAAATGTGAGCGTAACAGTTACTTCATTGCCTGGTGCAATATTTCCATTATTCCAGTTTGCCGTGTAGCCATTAGGGATATTAATACTTGAAACTGTTAAAGCTTCAGTTCCTATATTTCGTATTTTAAAATCTTTAGTAGTTTGTTGACCGATGGTTACCATACCAAAGTTTAAATTTCCCGATACCTCAATTACTTTAGTATCATTGGTATTTGTAATTCGATCCATTGCTACATACGCTTCATTGCCAAGTAGCTTATCCATAAAAAGAGCGTAGTCTATCCAAATATAACCATCATTTCCCCAGTCTGTACCCCAAGAGTTAAGTACCTTATAAGCATTTCTACCATCATCATATCCAACTAAGACCATTGCATGATTTCCCACATCATTTGTACTGTTAGCACGCCAAATAAATTCTCCATTATTATTATTTGCACGGCTAAACTCCTGATCCACCCTCATTCCAAATACAATTGGTGTACTTGCATATAAAAATGCTTTGAAATTATCTGGATTAGTCACATCTACTCTTTGATAGCTTTCAATAGATTGACTAGAAGCCGCCTGTCTTTGATTTTGATTCGGTTGTGTCTCACAATCTGATACGGTGTACGGCATATCTTGAAGAGAACAGACTCCTTGATTTAATAAAATATCAAAAGCATCCGCTATATAGGAATATCCACAATTATTTAACTTGATTTGATTATAAATATAGGTTGGACTAAAGACTTTACTTGAATTTAGCGTTCCATTTGAGTTAGAGTAATTATATCCAAACTCAATTTTTTCTTGGTAACTTTTCAAAGCATAACCTACTGCCCAACCTACACAAGAGTTGGCACTTCCTTGAGCACCTACGGGAGGCATATCGTTGGATAAATCCACACTATTTGGTAAATTTCCCCCAGCAGGTGGTGAAGCCATGGGGATATTTTGTATTAAATTATCGGATAAAGGTTCTAAACCTGTTCCATTTGATGTCGGTTCTGACACTGGCTCAACGGGTTCACAATCGCCTGTGATTTCACAGCAACCTGCAATTAGCCAGCTCATGCCCAGTAAAAGAACCCAAAGTCTGATTTCTTTCATTCCTAGTTTCATGATTAAAAGTAGTTTGTAATGGTACAAAGTGTATGACACTCTATAAATCGGTGAGAACACAGAAAAGGTAAATCAATACAATACATTTATTTTTGAATTCAGGAGAATTCAAGTAACTTAGATATTAAATGATGTGATGATATAAACTAATTATGCTCTCGACTATTTGAAAATCTCTCTCCTACTTTGACAAAACAAATCTGCAAAAAAAATCAGGTAACTCAACTATCAAAAAAACACAAAATACATAGGTTAATATTAAATGCCGATTATTTTAAATGGCTAATAATCAGTATTTTAAGATGGATTTTCTTATTAAAAATGCATAGCTTAATATTGATATTAGGGGCAAACTAGACAATGAAAAAATTTAATTATTTACTCAAACTAGTCCAATCCTTATCTGTAAAGGAGCAGAAAAGGCTAAGGAAATTCATTTCAAATTATCCGAGAAAGCGAAAACGATTGAATCAAGTTGTTGATTTTTTTATACAGAGTAAGATTTCTGAATCAACAGATGAAGATAAATTAATCGAACGATTATCCATGGAACTGTATGGTCAAAAAGGGAAACAGAAGATTCTAAGAAATTGGCTAAATGATCATGCCCAACCTGTGATTGAAGAGTTTATAGCGGCAACTCAGCTCAAAAAAGATAGAAATATACAATTATATGCCTTGTTAAATTATATGGAAGATAGAGTCTTGCACAGTGATTATTTTGACTTATTGAAATATCAAATAGAATTTTTTGATAATCAGGAAAATATAAATATTGAACATCGTGCTGATTTATTCTTTTTGAATTACAAAAGTTATTTTCATCCATTAGTTGATAAGTACAAAACAAAAGCAGTTGAAAAGTTACTCATATCTAATCAAAAGTTAGATGAATTTATCGTAATTGCAAAATTACGGATGGCTTGTGAATTGCATTCACAAGAGAAAATATCAAAAAATAAATATAAAGATCCGCTTACAGATTCTATTATTAAATCTGCAAGTACCTTCATTGCCCAAAACCCTGTTGCACAAGTGTATCATAATGTCTATCGGGCACTAAATCAAGTAGAGATCACTTCTTATCAAGAAGCTATTGACTCTTTTAAGAAAAATAGAAAGTATTTTAATCTTGCTGAACAAATGGATATTCTAATTTTATGTATTAATGTACTTAATATTCAACTTAATAAAACCAATGATGATGCACTAAAGAAAACTCTACATGAACTACATAAAATCATTCTTGAACCTAATTTATTAGAATATCAAAAGAAAATTGATATTAATACCTTCATTGCAATAGTTCAAATAGGTTTTGTAGTTCGAGGAAAAAAGTGGGTAGAGGATTTTATAGAACATCATCAACAGTATTTGCCTATAGATTTTAAAAGTGACATAGTAGATTTATGTAATGGAATTGTGTTACTCAGAGATGAGCAGTATGCAGATGCAGTAAAGAATTTTTTAACATTAGGCAAAAACAATGAAATTTTTCAAATGATTACTATACACTTCTTGATTCAATGTTACTTCGAAGATAATTTTATTAAAAATAATGATAAAGATGATCTTCAGAAAACTTATAAGCGCCTAAAACAACTTCTAGATGAAAAATATAAATTGACAAACGAACGATTACTTATATATGAGAATTTTTTATTCTACGTTAGAAAACTTAGTCATAGTTATTCTAATCCTGATAATTTGTTAAAAGAAATTATAGAAAAAGATAATATAGGTTCTAAATCTTGGTTAATAGAGCAATGCGAAATGGTGAAAAAAAAGAGGCAAAGTTCTAAGTTTAGATAACTTCACCTCTATATTCATTTAGTTTTACCCACCAAAACCAGGTAAAATAGGAATAATAACACCTCCACCTCCGCCATCACCACCTTTCACATGGTTCGCTTGTGTGGTGTTTAATGTTTTCTCTGCGCTCTGTTGTTTAATCTGAGCAATTGACTTTTTCCCTTTCTTTACTGACATGGTTCTAAAAATTTGAAAAGTGTAGAAATGGAATTCCCATGTCAGCTCCTTGCAACAAGAAGTGATAAACCATTTTTAAAATTCAAAAAATGGATTATCTTTGATATTGAAAATACAAGTTCCTGCAAAGGAGCTAACGGGCAGAGACAAAAGTGCGAGCGACCAAACTGTACTTTTAATCTGCCACTTTTTCACCCCAGCAATGCGTTGATTTTTTCGATGCTGCTGCAATCAAGAGAGCATAAAAACCAGAAGTCGTTTTATCTAAATTTTTTGAAAACGCCTTTCGTACATTGATGCATGTGATTAAGAATTCATG
>CAYLSF010000629.1:0-4890 GCA_964385675.1 uncultured Saprospiraceae bacterium | reverse complement strand
CCCTAATTTTTAATTTGTAATTCTATACTATAATTTGATACAAAAGTACATAGCTAGTGTCTTATTTTATCTCTATTGTAAAAAAAAATCCGTACTTATCTGTCTAATCCGTTCAATCTATGTTTCTATCACTCAAATTTGATAGCAACTTACTATTAAGACCTATTTTAATTATCAAACTTGTGTTGAGTATCATTCAAAAAAAATGACGATATGTCATCTATGTTGTATCTTTGTGGTTTAATTTATAAAAATTCCAGCACAAAAGAATCGATTGTCAAATCAAACAGATGGGTAAAAGAGAACAGAATAAACTACTAGTACGTCAACGATTATTAAAAGAAGCTAGATACTTATTTACAGAAAAAGGATTGGAACATACAACGGTAGCTGATATTGTAGCTGCAGCTAGTATTGGACGAGGAACGTATTATAATTATTTCTCTGATGTCAAATCCATTTTTACGGTTTTGATTGAAGATATGAATACGCAGATTGATGAAGTAGTGCAAAAAAGTAGACAAGATGCGACTAGTGTGTATGAGTTATTTTACCTATCGTTCAAAAGTTATTTTGACTTCGTTTCTCAGCCCGATTTAAAAGCCTTTCACCAAAAAAATCAAATTTACCTTCGCAATATTGCTTACAATACAGAGAGTATCAAACGCATCATAAAAGATGTACAAGCCTTGCTACAGGAGAAAAAAGGAGTTGGAGATTTTGAGGACGGTTACGAAATTCAATTGTTGAGTATTTTATTGGTGGGTACGCCTGTTGAACTATTTCTAAATCTCAATAATATGCAAATTGATATTTCTAATGATAAGCTAGCGGCTTTTTTGGCGAAGTTATTTACTAAAAGTGTGAAGCATAGTGAGTAAAAACAGCCACAAATTTTCACAGATTACTCGGATTATTTTATGCAACCTGTCTGCCGACATAGGCAGGTCTGTGAAAATCTGTGGCTGTTTTACTTAGTGAAAAGTCTCCCCTTTCGCAGCCATATTTACTAAGGTCTGAGCAGGTGTAAAACGCTCATTATATTTTCCTTTCAATTCATTCATCCTATTCACCACATTTTGAACGCCTATCGCGTCAATAGCTCTAAACGGACCTCCTGTAAATGGTGGAAATCCAATCCCAAATACTGCCCCAATATCACCATCAGTAGGGTTAGCAATAATACCTTCTTCCAAGCATAAAACGGCTTCATTTAACATCAGTAAAAAGGCTCTATCTTGAATTTCAGTTTTATCTAATTCTTTATCACCATTCCCTTTAAAATATTGGTAAGCAGAAGTATCAACGCCTTGTTTTTTACCCTTTTCATTGTATTTATAAAATCCCTTACCGTTTTTACGACCACTACGTCCATCGTTAAACATCTTAACCGCTACATCTACGATTTGCATACCAGGTTTAGATTCTGCCAATTTTCTATTACTTTCCGTTACGTGAGCTGCAATATCTAAACCTACTTCATCCATTAAAGCAATTGGGCCTACAGGAAATCCTTTTTTAATTAAGGCTTTATCAATTTTTTCAATTGCTATACCTTCATTCACCATCGTTAAGCACTCATTAGAATAAGGTGCTAAAATACGATTGACATAAAAACCAGTTCCATCTTTTACCACAATTACGGTCTTACCTTGACGTAATCCTAATTCATAACAAGAGGCAATGACCCAATCAGCAGTCTGATCTGTTTTGACAATTTCTAAT
Source organism: uncultured Saprospiraceae bacterium (assembly GCA_964385675.1). GTDB lineage: Bacteria > Bacteroidota > Bacteroidia > Chitinophagales > Saprospiraceae > CAYLSF01. Next base: position 3,165 of record CAYLSF010000629.1, on the reverse strand, counting down.
AAGGGCATTTTAGGTACCGGTGAAAAATAGTGCATCCCAATCACCATTTCAGGTTTTTCGGCATGAGCTGCCATTTCAGATACAGATAAAGAAGAGGTATTTGTAGCAATAATAACATCCTCTCGGCAATGATTTTGAATATCATCAATAATGATTTTTTTCAAAGACATTTTTTCTAAAACCGCTTCAATTACCACATCAACTTGGTCAAAATTATCATAAGTCAATTGACCATTCACATTTCCTATTTGCTGCTCTGCTTGAATTTTGGTAATGGATTTGTATTTCAATCGCTTGGCAATACTTTTCCAAATTAATTTATAAGCTGAATCTACAACTTCTTGTTTAATGTCTTTTAACAGTACATTGACGCCTTTGGTAGCACTCACTTGTGTAATACCAGCCCCCATAAATCCAGCCCCAATCATCCCCAATGTATTTACCTTCTTTGCTCCGCTATAAGGATTCTTTTTATTATTATTAGAAGCAAAGAATAACGACCGCAAGCCATTACTTTCGGGCGTCAACATCAATCGTTCAAAATGCTCTAACTCTTTTTCATACCCTGCTTTAATACCTTTTTTATACCCCGTTTCTACACAATCAATGATGGCAGGAATTGCAGGATAATTGCCTTGTGATTGCTTTAATGCCATTTTTTTGGCTTGACCAAATAGTACCCCTCGCCCTAATCCACTTTCTAACACTTTCTCTGTAAAACTCAATTTTGATTTGCGAACAATCGGCTTTTTCAAAATGCGTTTTGCCAACATAATGGCAGCTTGTAACAATTTACCTTCATCTGTCAATTCATCTACTAAGCCCATTTTCTTAGCTCGTCTAGCATTCATTTGCTTACCCGTTAGCATCATATCCAATGCCTTTTGGATACCCACTAAACGAGGTAAACGCTGTGTACCACCACCACCAGGCAAAATACCTAGTTGCACTTCGGGTAAACCCATTTTCGTTTTTGGGTTCTTAGTCGCAATACGAGCATGACACGCCAATGCCATTTCTAGGCCTAATCCCAAACAAGAGCCGTTAATAGCTGCTACAAATGGTTTTTTAGATTTTTCTACTTCAAATAATGCCTCGTGTCCTTTCGCTTGAAAAGGTCTAAAATCCCCTTCTTTTTCAATTTGAAAGGATTTAATATCTGCTCCCGCCATAAAATCAGGCTTTGCACTTATCAAAACCACTGCTTCAATGGCATCATTATTTTGCAGCTTCTCTCCCAATTGTCCAAATACCTCAATCGCTGCTGGCGAAACCACATTCATGGTTTCCAATTTATTGTCAATCCAACATATTCCAATGTTGTCTTGAATTTCTATGGTTATAAAGTCCTCGAATTTCATATAGTAGTACAAGCATTCCTGCTTGTATTGCGATACAAACAACATGTTTGTATCTAGTTTAACAATAACAAATACATTTTACATTTTTGACGACAGGCAGGAGACAGGCAAGAATGCCTGTACTACAATTTACAACGCTTTTAACAACATTGCATGACCATGTGCACCTGCTGCACAAGCTGCCAACAATCCATACGTTCCGCCTTCTTTTTGCAAACGGTTGGAAGTCGTTGTGACTAATCTAGCTCCTGTTGCTCCAAACGGATGTCCAATAGAAAGCGAACCGCCCCAAAGGTTAAATTTATCCATTGGAACTTCACCAACAGCTTCGTCTCTATCTAAATGTTCTTTAGCAAAATCATCAGAAGCGAGTGCTTTTAAGTTGGATAAAATCTGACCTGCAAATGCCTCGTGAAATTCGATAACATCTAAGTCCGCAAAAGTCATATTTTGACGCTTCAATAATTTGGAAACAGCATAGGTAGGCCCTAGTAACAATTCATCATCAAGGCTTTGACCTGTAAATACAAAATCTACTACTTCCGCTTTTGGCGTTAAGCCCAATTCTTTCGCTTTATCTTCAGACATTAATAAAACAGCCGCCCCTCCATCTGTTAAAAAAGAAGAATTTGCTGCTGTCAATGTTCCGAATTTCTTATCAAATGCAGGACGCAATCTCGCTACTTTCTCCATTGTGGAGCTTCCACGAATTCCATTATCCTTATCAACTGCTTTAAATTTTGGTGGAACATTTACGGTAACCATTTCTTCTACTAAATGTCCATCTTCATGTGCTTTTGCAGCTAATTGATGCGAACGAATCGCATATTTATCTTGCTCTTCTCGACTCACTTGAAAACGAGCTGCCATAATATCGCAATCTTGTCCCATAACTCGCTGTGTGGTATATTCCGCAACTTTCGGCGTTTCAGGTACAAAATCAGACGCTCTTAGGGAAGTTAAAAACTTGACATTATCCCCCATCGTTTTGATGCGTTGAGCTTTGAACAGTTTTTTACGCATCTTGCGAGGAAATTGAATTGGCGTATCCGATGTCAAATCAATACCACCTGCAATTACAATATCTGCTTGCCCCGTCATAATTTCTAAACAACCATCCGAAATAGCTCGATTAGCTGAAATACACGCTTGTGAAACGGTGCGACAAGGCGTAGTATTCGGAATACCTGCCATTAATGCCGCCTCACGAGCCACATTTGGGGTTTGGACATTGGAAATCACATTACCCATAATGACTGCATCTACCGATTTTGGTTCGATACCCGTTTTATTAAGCAACCCTTTTATCGCAAAACCACCTAATTGATAGGACATCAAATCCATATAATCGGTACCCGATTTCAAAAAAGGTGTGCGGCATCCATCTATGACGACTACTTTTTGCATACTTTTTTATTTAGAACTTGCCTTTCAGCAGACTGAACAATTACTTTTATCCAACAAAATAGGATTATTTAGAATGAGATTAGAATTATTTGAGTATGAATTTGTTACTCAAACATAACAGCATATCAACTGCTTTTAATTAAATTTGTATAATTTGAAAAGTAGTTTGATTTTCAATTAAAATGTACCCACAATATGATACGCTTAAATAGCATACACATTAAAGGCTTTAAAGACCCTGATGAAGAAAAGCACTTAGAATTTTCTAAGGAAAATATTTCAGTTATCTATGGTCAAAATGGTTCGGGTAAGACGACTTTATTGAAGATTTTATTTGCAGTTTTGAGTCGGGATGAGGCAGTTTTATTGAGGGAGAATGTTAAAGAGGTCAGAATTG
>CAYLSF010000628.1:0-4894 GCA_964385675.1 uncultured Saprospiraceae bacterium | reverse complement strand
CGATTGGCAACATCTTTAATTTTTAAGAATAGAGATAAGAGACCATCCCGATAGCTATCGGGATTGAGAGAATAGAGATGAGAATTTTCCAACGATAGTTAATCTATTTCAAGGAAAATATATTGTCCTTATCCTCTTTGTTCCATTCTCTATTCCAAAGAATTATCACTTCTCCTTCAAAATATGAAAGGGTATTTTGTCCGCTTTTCAAGTGGCACAGATATGTTTGTCGTCTATGAACTACAAACACTCAACATCGTTGACTGCACTATTTTGGGTAATCGTACATTAGTTTTAAAACCTAGGATACATCCACAATCCTTGTTACGATTAAAATCTGCGGATGATGTATTTATTCTTTTACAGCATTTTAAAATTGGACATACTAAAACGGCTTTAGCGGATTTTAAATATCAAATTCAACAACTTGCTTTGAAAAAAGCAGTAAAGCAGATTCGACAAATTAGAGGTTTGACTCCAATTACGTCTTTCAGTATTACTACATCTTTTAAACAAAAAACAAATTATCGTCAACAAGAGATTCATCAGATTTTTCAAGAAACTATTGAGCAAAAATATAAATGGCAATTTGTAGAAAATGAGGTTTATCAATCCAATTATTTATCCTTTAGAATTATATTAGAAGATGGTCAAATCCTAATTGGATTGCGGTTAGGCTTACATCCCTTACATCGTAGAACGTATAAAAAATTTCATCAAAAAGGTTCTTTAAAACCAACAATTGCTTATTGTATGGCTCGTTTGGCGGATATTGAACCCAATGAGGTAGTGTATGATCCTATGTGTGGTGTAGGTACAACTTTGATTGAAGCAGGTTTACATTTTAAACCTAAACGATTGATTGGAACAGATATTAATCCTTTAGCCATTGAATTGGCTCAACAAAATGCACAATTAGCAGGGCTTCATCTTAATTTATATCATCAAGATGCCTTACAGTTTTTAACAGCACAAGTTGATGTTATGCTCTGTAATCTACCGTGGGGGAAACAAATTTTAAAGGAAGAACAACTTCCTTTGTTGTATCAACAATTATTCAAAAAGTGGTCAAGACTGTTAGTTAAAACAGGAAGAATTGTTGTATTGACAGATAAAACCGAATTATTAGAAAATGTGGTAGAGCAACAAGGTTCTTTTATGATTGAATTATCCTTTTCAATTTCCTTATTTGGGCGACATCCTAAGATGTATCTACTGACGGTCAAATGACCATAACATAGGATTTCTAAATTTTATAAATCCAAACCGTTATATCTTTTGTTAAATTTGCAATAATCGAAAGTCGAACTTCGACTATCGACTTTTGAGGGGTAATATAAAAATCAGTATTCATCTGTCTATCCCGAAAGCTTTCGGGAGCATCATCCGCTTTTCTATTGCTTTCATTCGGTTATAAACAGTTGAACAATAAATTTCTACTATGATTAACAAGTTTATATATTTAATTGTATTGATGTTTATGGTGCAAACAATGACAGCACAAGCACCTAAAAAACCAACATCATCGGACATACACGAGTCTATCAAAAAACTTAATGTATTGGGAACTGCTCTATATTTTGCGGCTCACCCCGATGATGAAAACACACGCATGATTGCCTATTTGGCAAATGATAGAAAATTAAGAACCGCTTATTTGTCACTGACTCGTGGAGATGGTGGGCAAAACTTAATTGGACCTGAGATTCGAGAATTATTAGGTGTAATTAGAACACAAGAGTTATTAGCGGCTCGTCGGGTAGATGGTGGACAGCAGTTTTTTAGTAGAGCCAATGATTTTGGGTATTCTAAAAAACCAGAGGAAACCTTTAATATTTGGGATAAGGAAAAAGTATTAGCAGATGCGGTTTGGACAATTCGTAAATTCAAACCCGACGTAATCATCAATCGCTTTTCGCACAAACCTCGCAGAACGCATGGACACCATACCGCTTCGGCTATGATTTCGTATGAAGCCTTCGATATGGCAGGAGATCCAACTAAATTTCCTGAGCAACTGAAATATGTAGATGTATGGCAACCCAAACGATTATTATTCAACACTTCATGGTGGTTCTATGGAAGTCGAGAGAAATTTGCTAAGGCAGCAAAGGATAATATGGTTTCTGTAGATGTGGGCGTTTATTATCCAACAAAAGGAAAATCCAATACAGAAATTGCAGCAGAAAGTAGAAGTATGCACAAGTGTCAAGGCTTTGGTTCAGCGGGTACAAGAGGAGCGACAATTGAGTATTTGGAGTATTTAAAAGGCTCAAAACCAGAGAAGGATTTATTAGAAAACTTGGATTTATCTTGGTCAAGAGTAGAAGGCGGAGCGGCTATTGGTGAATTGATTGCACAAATAGACAAAGACTTCAATTACTATAATCCTTCTGCAAGTATTCCTGCTTTAGTAAAGGCTCATAAAATGGTGTCTGAAATCAAAGACGAGCATTGGAAAACTATCAAGTTGCAAGAAATAGAAGAATTGATTGTCGCTTGTGCGGGTATCTTTACAGAAGCGACAACGAAAGATTATACGGCTACAAATGGGGAAAGTATTGATATTAAAATAGAGGCGATTAATCGTTCTGATGCAGAGGTTGTATTAGATAAATTAGTTTTCAATCCAAATGAAGTGGAACAAACACCTGCTCAAGAGTTGAAAAATAATAAAGGATTTATTTATACACAAACTGTGGATATTCCAAAAGAAATGGCTTATTCTACGCCATATTGGTTAAGTGAAAAAGCAAGTTTAGGGATGTACACCGTGAAGAAACAACAAATGATAGGTAAGCCTGAAACGCCTCGTAACATTACCGTTCAATTTCACTTGACGGTAAATGGTATTTCTATTGTTCGAAATATTCCTGTGGTATTCAAAAAGACTGATCCAGTAAAAGGGGAAAATTATCGTCCTTTTGAGGTTTTGCCGCCTGTATTTGCAAATATCAATGATAAGGTTTACGTCTTTGCAGATGACCAACCTAAAACGGTCAATGTGGTTGTAAAATCGGGAAAAGCCAATATCAAAGGGCAATTAAAATTAAAGCATCCTGGTACTTGGCGAGTAGAACCGAGTGTCGTGGATTTTGAAATTGGGTTAAAAGGGGCAGAACAAATTATTCCGTTTAAAGTCTATCCATCGAAAGATCAAAGTGTGGCACAACTTCGAGCTGAAGTCATGGTAGATGGTCAAACGTATAAAAATGAATTGGTCTTAATAGAATATGATCATATTCCAACACAAACCATTCTTCGTCCTGCTACAACTAAAGTCGTTCGATTAGACATCAAAAAACGCGGCGAAAAAATCGGTTATGTTATGGGAGCAGGGGATGATATTCCTGCCTCTTTAGAGCAAATTGGCTATAAAGTTGATTTGCTAGAAGATGGTGATATGACGGCAGCAAATCTAAAACAATATGATGCAGTCATTTTAGGAATTAGAGCCTATAATACCAATGAACGTATGAAATTCCATCAGGAAAACTTGTTTAATTATGCCAAAGATGGTGGGAACTTAATTGTTCAATATAACACAGGTCATCGCTTAAAAGTAGATAGCGTAGCACCGTATTCTTTAAAGATTTCAAGAGATAGAGTTGCCGTAGAGGAAGCAGAAGTTCGTATCTTAAAACCTGATCATCTTGTAATGACTTTTCCAAATCAAATTACCGAAAAGGATTTTGACGGTTGGGTACAAGAGCGGGGTTTATATTTTCCAAATAAGTGGGATAAGGATAAATTTGAAGCGATTTTATCGAGTAACGATCCCAATGAACCACCTCGTGACGGTGGATTATTGGTCGCTAAACATGGAAAAGGCTACTTTATTTACACGGGCTATTCTTGGTTTAGAGAGTTACCTGCGGGTGTGCCTGGGGCCTATCGGATTTTTACTAATCTGATTTCTATTGGGCAACCTTAATACGACAATCGACTAACGACAATCGACTTTCTAGACTGAAAGTCGATTGTCGTTTTATGATATAATTATTTACTTCACCTCCTCATAATCATCATATTCCTCCTCGTCGTCTTCATCGTCTTCAAAATCACCCCCCTCATCAAAATCTAAGAAATCACCACCTCCCATATTGACGGTTATTTCATAATTATCTTTGCCGACCGACTTATCTAGCGTTTTTGCAATCTTCTCAATATCATCATGAGGTCCAGAGATATAAAATGGCTTACCATCTTTACCAAATTCAATATCCACATATTCAATTCCCTCTACATCATCTAGAATATATTCTGTAATTCTAAAGTCTTTATGCGGATTAAAACCCAAATCTTCTGCGTATTCTACGGCTCCATAAATCACATTAAAGGCTAGGGTTGATTCTACCACTTCCATATCTAACTGCATTTTATCCGTAAATAGAGGTAGAAATTCTTCATCAAACATAAACTGAGGTAAATTGATTCTAAAGAAGGTATCCTTTACCCCTAAACAAAAGACATCCACTACAAAACTACCCACAATCAAATCTCCATTTCGCATTTTACGAGTGACGATTACGGTAGCCATTCCACTTTCTTGCCAATCGCTATTCATATAACATTTCCCTAAAGGATACTGCCTAGCTCGCTTCTTTACAAAGTTTTCTGGTTTCAATCGTACTTGCTTTTTCGGAGCAGGTTTTCTATTGCGTTTTTTCTTCTTCGCCATTGTTATTTAATTTAAAATAGCCCAATAAAAATTGAGCGATGAGAGTAGAGAATAGAGATTTCCAAATCATATAATCAAATTTAAGAAACAGGTATGAAATAAATTGACCAAAATTACGTCAATCAATTTTGATTTAGACGTCCCGATAGCTATCGGGATTGATTTATTGAAGCATAGCGGGTTATGTAAAATGAATCAAATGAAGTATCAATT
>CAYLSF010000627.1:0-4919 GCA_964385675.1 uncultured Saprospiraceae bacterium | reverse complement strand
AAAATGTGATTTGAATATTACTAAAATACACGAAAAAAATATTGTATAAACTTAAAATTAATTTAATTTTTTCATCACCCCCTTCGATATATCTAATTCAAAGTATTCTAAAAATACAAAGAGGCTGCCTCACGGAGACAACCTCTTACTTAATATATCGAAACTTTAAAATCAATTGAAAGGGACTAACACTAAATAACCTTGTCTGCACAAGATGTAGAAGCGAAAGCATTAGGCTTAGCCTTGAATACGAATCCCATACCTAGAATGTATCCCATAGCCTCTTTCAATGCTACATTAGATTGGAAGTGAGGGTCCGTATTGATGTCAGCATGCACTTCTAGCCCTACATTAAATTGATCTAGTAAGTCACATAGCTGATAGGCAATATCTACAGAATGCCCAACCTCAATAATCATACGTTCTCTCAAACTCATTTTCTTAGTTTCTTTGAAATTGTGAATATACATGAATCCACCTTTCTTTTCACGTAAGAAAACAATAACTGTAGCAAACTCTACCACATCACCTCGCTTTTGAGAGTCTGTACCAATACATACTTTCATCTTATGACCTTGAGCAATTTCATGCTCTAGTGTCTTCTGTACTGCCTGTTTAATTGGCAATTCGATCTGTTGACCGTTTAGCCGTCTCCACTTTTTCATGGTATAAGATTACGATTTTAACTGTAAAAAATAAAACCTGTCAAGTCATCTTAACTTTAAGTTTTGATTAATTCTAAATAAAATTGATTGAGAATAGTATATCTGACCAAATAATTGATGGAAAATCAACATTTAACCAAATACGTCATTGTAACACTAAGAAGGTTTTTATTAGTTCCATACCTTTTAGATTTATCTCTTTTTAGATGAGTCGGCATGAAAACCGATTGCTATGAATTAAGTAACGACCGAAAAATAACTTCCCAAAGTTGAGGAGTTAATTTATTATTTCACCGTTATTAATAATTTAATTATACATTATAACAAGTTTATGTTGAATTAAATTAAATTTTATAAACTAACAGATGATGTGTATAAAATAAATGGGGATTGAAGTTCATTTTAATTAAATTTGTAACCGTATTGCATAGCAATCAAAAAAATATAGGAAACACATCGTTTAACATATTCATTTTAAATCTGTTAGGACTTTCCTAACAGATTTATATTTTCTAATCAATTGATTTATGACTGTTGATGTTATATTAGGATTACAATGGGGAGATGAAGGTAAAGGTAAAATAGTGGATTACTTAGCCAATAATTATGACATTGTAGCCCGCTTCCAAGGAGGCCCAAATGCTGGACATACCTTAAAGTTTGATGGTAAAAAATTCGTATTACATACGATTCCTTCTGGAATTTTTCGAGAAGGTTTGATGAATGTAATCGGGAATGGTGTTGTTATCAATCCTGCTACTTTAAAAGAAGAGATTGATATGCTAAAAGAAGCAGATATTGATTATAAAAGTCGTCTTTTAGTAGCGAAGAAAGCACATCTGATTATGCCTACACACCGACTCTTAGATGCCGCTTCGGAGGCTTCTAAAGGAAAAGGAAAAATTGGCTCTACATTACGTGGAATTGGTCCAACTTACATGGATAAAACAGGGCGTAATGGATTAAGAGTTGGTGATATTTTAAGCCCACAATTTGGTGCTAAATATCACGCTTTACGTAATAAGCATTTAAATTTACTACGATTGTATCCACCGATTGAACAAATCCATCAGTTAGCAAATATGGAAGCAGAATGGTTCGCTGCCATAGAGGAGTTGAAAAAACTACAATTGGTAGATGGTGAAATTTATTTAAATCAAGCCTTAAAACAAGGAAAGAAAATCTTAGCAGAAGGAGCACAAGGCTCAATGCTTGATGTTGATTTTGGAACGTATCCTTTTGTGACTTCTTCCAATACGATTACTTCTGGTGTTTGTAATGGTTTGGGGATTCCACCATCTAGAATAGGAGAGGTTATTGGAATAACGAAAGCCTATTGTACTAGAGTTGGAGCCGGTCCATTTCCTTCTGAATTGCATAATGAAGTAGGAGAGTTTTTAAGAAAAGAAGGAAATGAATTTGGAGCAACTACAGGACGTCCTCGTCGTTGTGGCTGGATAGATATTCCACAGTTGAAGTATGTAATTATGATAAATGGTGTAACTCAATTGGTGATTACTAAGGTGGATATTTTAAATAACTTTGAAAGTATTGAGGTAGTAGATCAATATAGTTTTGAAGGAAAACATCATGATTTACCTCCTTATGATATGAATATGATTAAAGTTGAACCTATAACGTCAAGTCATCAAGGTTGGCAACAGTCATTAGAAACAATTACTGAATATCAAGATATGCCTACTCCCGCTAAAACATATTTAAATATGTTAGAGAAAGAACTAGAAGTGCCTATTACAATGGTTTCTACTGGTCCAGAGCGAGAAAAATTGATAGTTAGAAATGTAGAAGCTATAGTATAGTATATAAAGAGAGGGGCAATTTCATTAAATGAAGTTGCCCCTCCTCCACTCTACTCAACTATTTTATATCTCAAAATACTGTAAATAAATGATTATTCCACAACTGTTTCCTGATGCATTTGTTCAAAGTTAAAAACCTTATAATTTGAGCCTTCTTCTAGCCAAACATACACAAAATCAACAGTCCCATCTGGATGAAAATTTCCTGTTGCCCAATCTAAATCTTTAATTGCTTTAATACCATGATTAATGTTATTATTATTTCTTATGCTTCGTATAGATAAGTTATTGGAATTAGGAATACTATTAATATCAAAATAATCAAACCACGAAATTTTAAAATTACCCGTTGTTTTAATATTCGCTACTAAAACTTCATCATTTGGGTCTCTATTATCTTTTAAAGCATTATTACGATGTAATTTAAAATTACCTGCTACAGCACAACTGACTTGACGATTACTTGATGGTAGTTTGTAATAGGTTTTCTTAATCGATATTCGACCAGTTACATCTCCATTAACTTTTTTAGGAAAAAATGGATCTAGAATAATCGTGGCAAATCGTTGTTGCTTATCTTTCATACTTAAAATAAGTTCATCTTTAATATTACTATATAAATCAGCTTTTTCAATATCTGTTACAAAGCCTCCAGCTTTAGAAAATGCCCCCATTCGCTTAGTAAATTGATACTGTGAATTGATTTGTATATTATCATAAGCGACTACCCTTGAAACTCCATTAGTTGTTGTATAAGCAATGGCAATTTCATCTTCTACATCTGTATCAAAGTTTCCTCCTGTAAATATGACTTTCAATCTCATATTCTATCCAATACTTAAAAATTGATCATATACATCATTAATCTTCAACGTCAAAAATCACAATATTTAGTTTTACTTCCGATAATCCAAAGGCGGTTTTCTATCTCCCAATAGGGCTTCATATTTAAAATCTGAGCCACGCATTTTATTTAATAAAGTCTTCGCTTCTTTTAATAGCTCCGGAGAGTTAAAATAATCCATCGCACTCAATGCTAATGTTTTAGCAGCTACCATCATTCCTTTTTGACCAATAGAGGTTCCGCCTGCGGCAATAGCCTGCCAAGTATGTGCAGAAGTACCTGGCACCCAAGTTGCCGTTCGCAGACCAGCTGTAGGAGCGACCCAACTCACATCTCCTACATCTGTTGATCCCCCTTTTCCTCTAGTATCCACTCTAAAGGGAGCAATATTTTCACTTAAATTAATAGCCACATTAGACGCATACTCAAAGCTATTAACAATCTTTTGAGCATATGCTTTTTCTTCTTCATTATACTTTACACCGCCAACTAATTTTAAGTTCTCATGTACTACTCTTGATAAAACCTCATTAGGCAATACATTAAATAAGCCATGAATCACCTCATATTCCATTCGGGTTTTAGTGCCTTTGGCAGCCGCTTCTGCTATTTCTACCATCCATTCAAAATTCTCCCGAACCATTGCCATTTCAGGATGACGGCAATAATAAAATACCTCTGCAAATTCTGGAACAACATTGGGAGCTGAACCGCCATTGGTAATGACATGATGAATTCTAGACTCCGGCGAAATATGCTCTCGCATCATATTAACCATCATATTCATGGCTTCTACACCATCTAAGGCAGAGCGACCATTCCACGGCGAGCCTGCCGCATGTGACGCTACGCCATAAAATCGAAATTTAGCGGATTTATTCGCCAATGAGGATAAAGCTCCAGCATCATTCCGATTACCAGGATGCCAATGCAAAACCGCATCTACATCATCAAATAACCCTGCTCGAACCATATAAACTTTTCCTGCACCACCTTCTTCTGCGGGTGTTCCATAAAATCGGATAGTTCCTTTTACCTTATTTTTAATCATCCATTCCTTAACGGTAATTGCAGCAGCAGCCGACCCCACACCAAATAAATGATGACCACAAGCATGCCCTGCATTGACATCCTTTCGTTTTTCTTTAATAGGTGCTTTCGTTTGTGAAACTCCTGGCAAAGCATCATATTCACCCAATAAGGCAATAATGGGTTTTCCAGAACCATAACTTGCTACAAATGAAGTAGGCATTTCAGCTACGCCTTTTTCCAAGGTAAATCCATTAGATTCCAACTCATCCATTAGTACCTTAGCACTTTTTTCTTCTTGATACCCCACCTCCGCATAATCCCAAATCTTCATGGCTAATCCGAAGTAATGGTCTTTCTTATTATCTAAAGCTTTTATAGTCGATGTTTTCTGCTTATCAGCAACGGGTTTTAAACTTTGCCCTATCAATGATACATAACTCATTAAATAGCAACAAATGATAAATGTTAGTTTTTTCATAGATGGTTAAATTTAATTTTTGAATAATTAGCAATGAAGTTAAGGGAAAGTCTAATGTTTTAAAAGTCATTTTTAATATT
>CAYLSF010000626.1:0-4930 GCA_964385675.1 uncultured Saprospiraceae bacterium | reverse complement strand
ATTTTAAACTAATCGTGAACTAGAGAAATCTAAAAAAGTCGGTGTAAGCATCTTTCCAAGGATTGCCTTGTCTTTTAATAGGTAAAACTAGATAAACACTAAGTGAACTAGATAAAATTTATCGCTCAATTTTAGGTTCAGAATTTATAAACTAGCTAATAAATCTTTTATGAAAAAATTAATCTACATCAGTTGTTGTCTGTTTCTTTTGAGTTGTCAGGAAGCCTCTAAAGAAGTTATTGCTCCTGAGACGGTACAAATCAACAAAATAGTGCTTAAACAAAAAAAAGTATTTGATATTCCAGGTATAGCCGTAGGAATGATTAAAGATGGTGATATTATTTATACCGATGCACATGGGGTTAAGGGATTAAACACGGGAGATTCCTTGACCACTCAATCATTATTTCACATGGCGTCTGTATCAAAACCTTTTGTGGCAACTGCTATTGTTCAACTTATGGAAAAGGGAAAAATTGATTTAGACGAAAAATTAACACATTACTTGCCCTATTTCGTCATGGATGATGAACGCTACAAAGATATCACTATAAAACACATGCTCAATCATACTTCTGGAATACCTGATGTTGATGATTATGAATGGGACAATCCGCAATACGATGACGGAGCTGCTGAACGGTATGCTAGAAGTCAACAAACTATTAAACTTGACTTTGCTCCAGGTGCTCAATACAATTATAGTAATGCCGCTTTTGATATTCTATGCGATGTTATCTCAAAAGTCTCTGGGATGACCTTTGAAGATTATACAAAAGAAAATATTTTTGAGCCTGTGGGAATGAAAAATAGTACTTTTTTTAAACCCGATGTTCCCCAAGAATTGGCTACAAAGCCTCATCTTATAGACGATAGTCTCAATGTGGTGGTCAGTAAAATTTATCCCTACAATAGAAGACATGCGGGAAGTTCTACACTACATTCTAATGTTGAAGATATGTTATTGTGGGCTGAAGTCAATTTGAATAAAGGAATGATTAATGGTAAAAGAATTTATGAGGAAAGCTCTTATAAATTACTTACGACCTCTCAAACTAAATTAAATGAGACTAGAAGTGTGGGCTTAAGTTGGTTTTTGGATAGCATAAACAATCATCAAATGATATTTCATCAGGGAGGTGATGTTGGATATAGTACATTTTTTGCATTTATCCCCGCTAAGAAATCCGCAATTGCCATGATGGTTAATGCCGATTACTTTTGGTCAGATTATGCTTCAGAGACCATTCTAAAAAACTTAATTTTTAACGATTCCATCATACCCCAAGGACCTATTTATTTAAAACTGAAGGACTATATTCTTAAAGATGGAATTGCTAAAACTAAGGAAGTTTATTTTAAGGAAAAGCAAAAATCCAATCAAGATTATATGTTTTGGGGGAATCTCATAGATCAATTAGGGTATTGGCTAATCGATCGAAACCATCTTGAAAAAGCGGTGGAGGTACTTAAATTTAATGTTGAACTAGAACCTGAGGATACGGATTGGCCTGATAGCGTTGCAGATGCGTACACAAAAATGGATAGTATTGATTTAGCGATTCAATGGTATGAAAAAGCATTGGATATGAATCCGAATCAAGATTATACGAAGGAGAAGTTAAATAAATTACTGAAAAACAGATAGTTCTCACTGGAATTGGGAATGGTAACAGTGGTCTATTTTTGCAATATCGGATGCTTATAGAATTTCCAATTAAGCATACTTTAGAAACGGTCGCAGAACATTGTTTTATTTAGCATTGATTACAAATTAAGAGAATACACAGAGATGCATGGAGTTTATTATACATGTTTTGAATCTTCCTCTGTGCTACTTTGTGTATTCTTTGTGCCTGTCTGCTGACAAAGGCAGGTTCAAAATAATTTTATACAAGGTTATTAACAAGTTCTTACAATTTACCTATTGCTGAAAATGACTCAAATTTCGATAATCTGCATAATTCCAAGATGCCCAACTGTACTTTGCTTGTTCTTTTAAAAAATGCACTTTTCTAAGGTAAAACCTATCGGACGCTATCTTCATTTGCCGTTCATTCAAGGTATTGGCAATCTCGTTCCAATGTTTATCCAATACATACAAGTTTTTATTGGACACTTCATACTGTAAAAATTCCATATCAATATGAGCAGGGTTTTGGGTGCTTAGATTATATTTTGTAATCTCCACATCCCAATCAATCATCGTCAAAAAAGCCATGGCAAAATAAAGTACCCACGTATTATGCTGCACCAAAAAATAGGTCGTCAGTTTATCCCTTATTTTCAAATACATGGTGTAAAGCCCTACAATCGTCAAGGCTAGAAATATAAATACACCAATTCGTTTGTAAGCTAACCCATAGGTTTCTACATAATGTACATTCCGCATTCCAACAGATAAGGCTAAAACAGCATTCTGAACAATCCAGATATACGATAGCTTTTTAAGCCACTCATTATGAGGTAGAAAATTGATATTGCGACGAAAAAAGTACAACAGAATACCCATCGCCATCAAGATAGAAACAATCAATAAATACGTACCGCTATGTACATAATTGGATAATTCCACAGGTGAACGTCCTTCTTTATAACTCAACCAAACGTGCTGTATATCCACCAAATTCACAATAAAGATTAAAACATTAAGTATAGCAATTACTAATATAGCCATTCGATATTCACTCTTTAAACCAATCATGGAGAACGTAACATTCTTACGTTTTATCCAAGTTCGGTTTAATTTAAAATGATGGTCAACACCTAATTTTTTAAACCAATTGGTCAGAAAAGGTTGCTGTACTAAAAAGCCCGTTACCACAAATAATCCACTAACCCAAAACAACAATCGCTCAGGTGAAAAGTAATTAAACCAATTGGTAAAAAACGCATCAATACCCGACCAAAACCAAGCACCTAATGCCGCAAATTCAGGATTGGCAAGGCTATAAATATTATAAAATAAGGCAACTACAATTAAGGGAACAACACTCAATTTTAAGTGATATTGCAGCTTGGGGGTATATTGAAACATCGAAAAATTAGATTGCCCTTTCATATTGACCCATGAGAAAGGCACTTGTATGACACTCAAAACCGCCAAACTCAATCCATACCATAAAAAGCGTAAGGCTCGTTGCTGTACAAAGCCAACTGTTATCAATAAAGACATTATATGAACCATCTTACTAAACAGCGAATTATTCCAAACGACCATACAAGCAGTAAAAAGTGTGATACTTCCCGTAACTATAGCGGTCTTAGAAGTTCGCATGTCAGGATGTAATACCCACAACGCCCCCAAAATAAATGAGGAAAATAATAGGGAATTTAAACCCATTTTTTCTTGCCAAAATAGTATATCAAATACGATAACACCAGCAAAAATTAAGCAATTGAGCAACAACGATTGTTTCATGATAAGATTTTTTATTTTAGAACAGAGAAGCGTCCACGATAGTAATCGGGAGTAGAGAACAGAGATAGAATCACTACCTTCTACAAGACTGTTATTGGAAATCATTATGTAGTCTCTGCTCTCTATTCTCTAGTCTCTGTTCTTATTTAAAGTTGGAATTTCAAAATAATAGCGTAAACTCTGTGTGGGCATTTTGATGAGTTTTACCCATTGGATATTGGAAATATTTCTAGCTTGTTGTCCTCTCGCAAAATCCATCTGCAGTTGTGTCCACCATTCAGGCATACAGATAGCCCCAAATGTTAGCATCAACCAACCTACAATATGCCATTTCCAATTATTGCCGACCATAAAGGCTTGCATCCGTAATTCATCATAAGTCGTCATATCATAGCCGAGTAAGATGTGTCGCACATCATGCTGTTCGCCATGAGGTAAGAAATCCAATTGTCGAGCATCCAAAAAATCAGCAATATCTCGCCCTAGTGTACCTTCTGGAAGTCGGCGATAATCCTCCAACGTAAATTCCCACACTCGTGGAGGATATATCGCCGCAACAATCGAAGGCGCTAAGTGGATAACCCACTGTACAATTCGCTTTCTATATTGGAAGAACATGGATGACTTGACGGTGAACGGTGGGCGGTGAATGGTGGACGGTTTAGTGTTTTCCATTACAAATGACTCTACTTTTAAAGCACTAAGCTCACCGCTATTTTTAGATGTATTATCCATTTTGTTATTTGGTTTTTTAATTTTAAAAACATGAAAGAACTTTTAAATTGAAAGTTTGTAATTAAAAAAATATCCAATCCCCTATTTTACCTACTATTGCTTAATTTCTAGTTTAAAATCCTCTGTGCAATTCAAACACTTCACCTGACTACCTTTTATCACGTATTTTGTACCTAAATAATTAGATGGTTTATTTCCAAAATCCAATAATAAGTCACTTTGAACAAGCACATATTGACCAGTATACTCATCAGCACAACTCGTATCATGTGTGTAAGCAATAAATTTTCCATTTTCAAACAATTGAATTTCTAGCGATATAAACTCATTCCCTTCTATTGATAAATATTGCTCACCATATTGAAGGGGTAAAATAATTTGTCTGAGTGAAGTAGCTGATAATAGTAAAGTGATAATTAATGCAATTGATACAATTCGGTATTTGCTCCATTTACCCTTTACATAAAAAATTAGAGAATTAAGAATGAGTCCTAAAGAACAAATAATGAATATTGTCCAAACGAAAGCTAAACCGAACTCTCCCCCCTCACAAATACTTCTTTTTCCTGGTATTTGTAATGTGATTAATGAGTAACCTAAATAAAAAATGAATGACAATAGTATCACCTGTCCAATAATAGCTAATCTGTTTTTACTTTTATTCATATTTTTAAACAAACAACAATTTTAAAAAAGAACTTTCAATTTAAAAGTTAATAATTAAAAAAATAATGCTCATATCGCACTTTCAATTCTCAATTCACTATTATCAAT
>CAYLSF010000625.1:0-4932 GCA_964385675.1 uncultured Saprospiraceae bacterium | reverse complement strand
GAAGGCTTCAAGGTAATATCCTTCCAGTCAATATTAAAAATCCAATCGTTTTTCTTAGGATCATCACTATCGCTTGTTCCAGCGTATTGCCAAATCACACCATGATAGGCTTTTAATTCTGGAAATAAATCATAATTTACATCAAAGTCAAACACAAAAGCATTATCGTCATGCTTAGAGGGTTCAACGGGCTTGTTTGGAACTTTAGGTAATTTTTTGAGTTTAGCCACTTTTGCCTCATTTCGTATAGGCGTAGCTGTGCCTTTGGTTTCCCAATTACAATTTTTCTTATCAAATTTAAAGAAGTCATATTTTTTCCCTTTCACAAAAGACCCCATTTTCACTTCGATGTCTTTATCGGCTGCTATTTGGATATTTTGACCATCTTTGCGTCCATTGATTTCAAACATACCCGCAGTTTGCATATACTTATCGCCTTCCTTATTCGTCATTGGAATTCCACTTGCTATAATATCACTAGCATCATGAAATTCTCTGTACTGAATATCCACTTCTCCTTCGATCACATTTCCATCTGCATCTGTGAAGGCATTTTTAGGGATTAGAATAACGGTACCCGTTTCTGTTGTTAATCTATTTGCTCTATTGGTATTTACCTTATAGGTTTTAAAAGGAACATCTACGCCTTCAAAAGGTGGTGCAATTTGATTCAAAGCTGCCATCTCGTTGGTGGTTAAGGTAGCTTCAGCAGCAGGAGCCGTCTTGATTTCTTTTTCGTCATTGGTAGATGATGTTGTAGGATTGTTATCATTACAGGCTGTAAATAATCCCAAGTTTAAGCACAATAAGAGTACAAATGAGATTGTAGTTGATCTTTTCATACGAAATATATTTTCTGATTAATAATGTTCTATTCATACTGAACAACTACATAACTCTCATTCTAAAAAAAGATACAACCTAATAAATATTTTATTTTCTTATTGACTCTTGTTATTTGTCTTTATTTTTAGTAAGAGCAATTCAAAACTTTATAAAATTCTAATTTTCAATTAAAAACAAACCTTAATTTATTCTCATTTATAAAAACCACTAAAATTATACAATCCAAAATTTAACTTTTTCTTAAACATATTTTTTCAATTATGCGATACCATCCATAACATCGTATATTAAACCAATTTTACATTTCTATGATCCTAATAGTTTCTATTGGTATGGATTATGGTGATATTGTGACAATAGAAGCTATCACGTTATTGCATCATTTTTTTTGGGAAAGTCAAGTAATCAACAATAAAATATCATTTTAATCGCATTTTAATAAAAAAAATGTATTTTGTATTGATTATTTTATACTTAGCGATGTTCAATGGTTGATTTTCTGTAAATAAAATTCGACTTTTGTAACAAGGTAACTAACCCATCAAATTGAAGCACTAAAAAGAACACATCATGATGAATAATAATTTTTACAAATTGATACTAGCTATAGGAGTAATAGCTTGTAGCTATCAATTTAACTTTGCTCAGACGACTGCTGAGGTTGTTCAAAAAGCAGTTAATACTATTTCAACCACAACCTTTACACCAACCGATGATCCTAAAGCAGATGCCATTGTAGGAAGTTGGTCATTTTATGATAATAAACTCTCTGTAAAAATATTTAAAGATGGTGAGGAATATAAAGGTCGAATTGTGTGGATAAAAGAGCCTTTAGATGAAAATGGGTTACCGCTTTTAGATAAAAAAAATCCAGAAAAAATACACCGTAGTGAGCCTGTTTTAAATATGGTAAATCTTTATGGTTTTAAATATAATACGAGTGACGATATGTGGGAAGATGGATATATCTATAATCCGCTAACAGGAGAAACGATAAAAGGCTCTTTAGAATTGATTGATAATAATCATTTAGAAATGACTGGTTTTGTAGGTTTTTCGCTTGCCCTAACTACTGAAACTTGGACTAGAATGTAGTTATTGAATGATTGGCTATCAGTTATTTGTTATTGGTCTTATGAAAAGCAGATAACTGATAACCAATAACAGATTCCTTACTTAATAAAAATCACTTGCCCCCCAAATTCTATTCGATATCCTCTTCTTAATTTATTGCGCTTTCGATATTCTACTTCACCATTTACAATGGCTTCTCCATCTTCTATCCGCATTTTAGCTTCGCCTCCTGAGCCTACTAAATTTAATAATTTTAGTAGTTTTAATAGTTCAATATATTCTTCTCCTTTTAGTTCGTATATAATTGGTTTCATGATATTACAATTTGTTCTCAAATTCAACAAAGAACGAGAATCAAAATAATTTTTTCAAATTTCTATGTGACTATTTATATCTTTAAAAGATATATTAATTATGAGGTGAACTCCAAATATTTAGACTGTTCCCCTTCAAATATTTTTATCATTTAGAACCTAAAATTCATTTTATTATGTCTAGAATTATTGAACATGCTCAGTCAGGTTTAAAAGGATTTGATTGCAATACTAAATTAACAGCTATAACAGCTAGTCAACTAGCAACAGAATACACTTTCTGTTTACGTTATCTCTCAAGACATGCTACAGAACCTCATTATGATTTAGATGCTGCCGAAGTAGATTTGATTATGGACGCAGGTTTAGCTTTGATGCCTGTCCAACATGTAGCCCCTGATCAACATGGAAAAGGCTCCGGCTGGAATCCTTCACAAGCCCTAGGTGCTACTTATGGAGAACGTGCTGCCAAACACGCTAGAGATGCAGGCATTTTACCTGGCACTAATGTATGGTTGGATTTAGAAAATGTACACTTGCCTGTAAGTCCTCAATTAGTAGCTGCATACTGTACAGCATGGTATAAAGAAGTAGCAGCCGCTGGTTTTATTCCTGGTATTTACATTGGATTTAATTGTGGATTAAATTCTTCACAATTATTTTATAGTCTTCCTTTTAAACATTATTGGGCTGCTAGTGCTAGTAGTCGTTTTATAAAGGTTTATAAAAGAGGATATCAGATGATACAAAATAGACACGATTTTAAAGATCCAGCATCAGGTGTTATGATAGATTCTAATATTACTCAAAATGATAATTTTGGTGATAGTGTGATTTGGATGAGAAATCAAAATACAGTATTAGCATAAGATAAAGGATATAGATAAGCCACAGATTTTATGAATCTGTGGCTTATCCTTTTCTTTACTTCTTATCCACAACAATACGCTTATCTCGATTTGCCAACTCCCATGAAGTATGAAAAATTAATTGAGCGATAACCTCCATTTTATCAAATAAGATTTTTTCAACCGTATCGCTTGTACGATGATAATCTTCATGCACACCACTAAAATAGAAAATTGCAGGAATTCCTCTCTCTGCAAAATTGTAATGATCCGAGCGATAGTAGAATTGATTTGGATCGTCTTCTGCATTAAAAGTATAATCTAATTCTATTTGTGTATATTTTTGGTTAGCAGCTTCATTTATTTCATGTAATTCTGAACTCAATCTATCTGCACCAATCACATAGATATACTTTGGATTATCTTTATGCTTCTTATCCACACGCCCTATCATATCTACATTAATATTCACAATCGTATTTTCTAAAGGAAAAATTGGATTCTGCACATAGTATTTTGACCCTAATAATCCTTTTTCTTCTCCAGAAACCCACATCAACAGAACGCTTCTACGAGGACCATTACCTTCCGCTTTAGCTTTTGCATACGCCTCTGCTAATTCTAATAAAGCAGATGTCCCTGTTCCATTATCGTCAGCACCATTGTAAACATCATCTCCTCTTTTCCCTAGGTGATCATAATGTGCGGTAATCGCTACAATTTCATTTTTTAAATTCTCATCAGAACCTTCCATATATCCCATTACATTACTGCTATATATAATTTCAGATTCTTTCAATTGCTCCATTTCGATATTGACAGATACAGTAAAGTTTTTAGGCTTTCCTTTTTTAGTGATTTTCTTACGAGCCTTTTTAAGTTTTTTCGCCTTTTTACCCAAAATATCTTTAGCCATTTGTGGCGAAATATAAAAATGATTAGACAAAGGTAATTCTTCTTCCTTATCAGGCATTCCCATTTTCAAAGAAGACTCTACTAACCAACGTCTATATTGACCAATGTTCTTTTTAATATCTGGATCAATCATCAACACAGCTTTCACCCCATAATTCTTAGCCGTGCGCATTTTTTTACGCCAATTTGTTGCCCATGATGATTTATTAAAATTTCCTGTAATGTGAGATGCTCCACTTTTATTCGTAGGTTCTCCTTGTAAAATCATAATGACTTTACCCTTTACATCTACACCTTTATAATCACTATAATTAGATTCGTCAACTCCATATCCCAAAAATACGATTTCATCCATTTTTGTTAATGGCATTTGCATATTGGAACGACGAAAGCAATAAAAATCCCGTAAATGTTTGTAGTCTTTTCCTCTAGCTTTAAAATTAACTTTCCCCCATTTTTGCTTTGAAAAAGGCATATTTTGAAAATAACCATCTTCAACACCATCTTTAGTTAAAGCCGGAAATCCTAATTTGACTAAATGATTCTTAATGTAATCTGCTGCTTTTCGTTGACCTGCCGTAGCTGTTTCTCTACCTTCAAATTCATCGGATGCCACTATCTTTAAATGCGATTCTAAATCTGACTTCGTAATCGTTTTTGCAATGGTAGGTGCAATAGTTTGGTAAGTTGCTTGTACTGCTTCTTTTACCTCTGTTTCTATTACAGCAGGCTGTGCAATAATTCCTAGTGAAAAACAACATAATAGTAGTAGTAGAATATTTTTTTTCATACCGTTATTATTTTATTTGGTCTCGCTTTAGATACTTAATGAAGTTGTTTAATAATTCGTGACAAAATGATTAGTAACTGCTTGATAGTTAAGACGAAGCTCATTTTTATTTTCGTAGCCAATCCCGATAGCTATCGGGAACGGG
>CAYLSF010000624.1:0-4935 GCA_964385675.1 uncultured Saprospiraceae bacterium | reverse complement strand
GGTTTTATTAGAATTAGGAGTAACGTTATTATATAGATTATTAATCCATAATTGATTTCTAGCATTGTCAATATTCATATAAATATCCAAATCTCCATCATCATCTATATCTACCATGGTTGTACCTTCCCCATCTCTTCCTACATTAAATTGTTGAGTATTATCTAACATAAAATCCATTGCAGTACCTACTCCAATTCCATTTATAGGATCGTTGAGTTGATTAAGATACAAGTAACTTCGATTATCGCCAACAAGTAAAATATCTATATCTCCATCATTATCTATATCCCCACAGGTCACTTCATCTATTCCGTCATGAGCACCATTGTAGGTAAAACTAGTTGGAATACCTGTAGCTGTACCTAACGGTGTCCATATACCACCACCATCATTTCTAAAAATTTGATTCAGATCATTTTCTGTCCAAAAAGCATCGAAATCTCCATCATTATCAAAATCATAAAGAGCAACAGCTCCTTTATTACCATTTTCTGCTTGAGCTAGATCTGCACCATTGGTAAATGTTCCACCTTGATTGAGGAAGAAATCATTTTCATTTCGTTTACGCATAAATATATCTACCCAACCGTCATTATTTACATCGGTAAAAGAACCATAATCTCCATCTGTAGCGGATTGAGCTAAACCGAGAACTGTACCTATTCCTGGTGTTGCATGAGAAAATAAACTAGAGACAGATGGGTTTACTACAGCATTATTAGTATGATTGATATAATTATTTCGTAAAACATCCACACCATAATTATGGTTATCAAAAATAATATCTAGGTCTCCATCTCCATCAAAATCTAAAAAACCCATTCCTTCAGTATTTGCACCATGGCTGATAATTACATCATCCACATTACCCGAACCATTTCCTACGTAAATGGGGGTTGTTCCTCCTGTGCCATTACCAAAATTACCATTTGAGGCTTGTAAATATATTTCAATGCGTTGAGCCCCATCACTACCAGTATTTCTCGCAAAATCTAGACGACCATCATTGTTTAAATCTCCCCAAACGATGGAGCGTTCCCTCCGATTAACCAATAGAGCAGGAGCTAAACTTGAAGTAACATCTGTAAATGTATTATTTCCGTTGTTACGATAAAGACGAGATAACTGAGTATTATTAATCGTATTAACCAACAAATCCAGATCTCCATCCCCATCGTAATCTGCAAAAGCATGCCCTCCGTCTTTTCTATTATTCAAATCAATCTGCCAAGCCGAGGCTTGTTCTAAAAAAGTAACCTGACTTGTAGCGATAGTTACAAAACATAAGGAAGTTATTAAAAACGATAATAGTACTTGAATAGGATTCATTATATAGATTGTGATAGTTATAGAATTTGGATTTAGCGAAGCAACCTTTTGATTATAAGTAATTTGTCACATTCAAATTTGATAATCCTCAAAACCATAAAAACTTTGTAAGATTGCTAAACTATTTAATAAGGATACTGAAATGTATTTTACAGTAGATACACAAATAAAGGGGATAAACTCTTGACAGATATCACGGATTAGAGGGATAGTTATTTTAGAGCGTAGATAATTATTTCATACTAGGTGTATGATTATTTCAAGACACAAATTTTACTTTTTGTATGGTTGTAATCTATCATTAGGGGCTTATCTTTAGTAACGGGAAATTATTTATTGTGTCATTCCTTATTTAAAAATAATACACAAACGTATCAATAGGTATTCAATGAAAATAACTATACACTAACAGGTAGTTATACTATCCTTTTATACTACGGTTTTTATTTAATGGTTTGAAGCTCTTCACATCAAATTATGAATCCTTCTTTTAGATTAAGTGATTCTTAAGTACTCATACAAACGCGACATCAAATATGTATTATAAAATCATAATTACATTATCTTACTTATTATTACTATCTAATAATAGTATTGGGCAAAATACTACAATAGATAGTTTGAAAAATATTATAGCCCTAAACCAACAAGATACTACTCAAGTAAAGACATATGACCGTTTATCTAAATATTATAGCCGTAGAGATTTAAAGCAAGCTTTGGATTATGCTATTGTTGGAGAAGTCTTAGCGAGGAAAATAAATTACCCTAAGGGATTAGGTAAAATACTTATATCTAAAACTGTTGCTGCTATGGATATGGGTAAAACGGATACTGCTGAATTATTCATTGATGAAGCACTTGAGGTATTGGAGGATATCAAGACACAAAATGTAGATATTTATTTAGCAGCTGCATATAGCATTAAAGGGCATTTTGAAAAGAATAGACATCATCTGGATAAAGCATTAAAACTATATCAGAACGCTGCAAAAATATGTGAAAAATCAAACAGTAATTCTGCTAGAAAGGATGCTTCTGTTCATTACAACAATATTGCACTATTATATAAAAATGAAGGCGAATATGAAAAAGGTTTAAAATATAGTTTAAAAGCCCTAAATACTTCAAAGAAAACGGATAATTTGCTCATTCACAGCGTATTACTAACAACTACTGGGCGATTTTATTCTAAACTAGGGCAATTAGATAGTGCTTTAGTTTATTTTCAAAATGCGTTGGTAATAAAAAATACAATTAATGATAAAATAGGTACCATTACCTTACTCTCAGCAATAGGAGATCTTTACATGAGACAAGATGCTTTTGAACAAGCAGTCACACAATTTAAGGAAGTAGAGCAACGTTCCGAAGGAGCTAATTATATTCAAGGTAAATTTATTAGTAAGTATAACTTAGCCGAGCTGTATTTTATATTGGAACAATATGAATTAGCTATTCAGTATGCTAAAGTCGCAATTGAATTGGATAAGTCTGAGGAAACTGTATCAAATTTATATTTAAAGGATGTTTACGATGTTTTAGCTAGAAGCTATGCAGCCCTTCGACAATTTAAATTAGCATATCACTATCAATTAAAATATACAGCAATTCAAGATAGTGTAAGTGTACAAAGACAAAAAGAAAATATAGCAGAACTAGAGACTAAATATCAATTGGAAAAACAGGAACAAGAAAAAATCGCTCAAACTAAAATAGTAATACAGCAGAAACAATTACTTTGGGGAGGGGCTATTTCTTTAGTCATTCTAATCTTAGCAGCATTATTTTTATATCAATTGCTTCAACAGCGGACTACTTTTTCTCAATCTTTACAACAAAAAAATGAAGCCCTTAGACAATTGGATGAAGCCAAAACACAATTTTTTGCAAATGTATCACACGAATTAAAGACACCTCTCACACTCATCATGAGTCCGCTTAAAGAAGTATTAAAAACAGAGCCGTTAAGCAAAAAAGCGACGTTTTTAGTACAAACTGCAGAGCGAAATAGCATTCAACTTTTTGAACTGACCAACCAAATTTTGGAATTAACCAAATTTGATGTTGATCAAAATCAAGTTGTCCAAAATACCATTGACTTTGCTGACATATTTTGCATTACTTGTGCTAGTTTTAAATCCTTAGCGGAAAATCAAAAGATTGAATTTCTATATCAATATGAGGGTAAAACACCACTTTATATCCTTTCTGATAGTTATAAAATTCGAACTATCATTAAAAATTTAATTTCTAATGCGATTAAATACACAGATGAAAAAGGTCAGATAAAAGTTAGTGCCATTGAAAAAATAGATACGATTGAAATAAGTGTACAAGATAATGGACAGGGTATTCATCAATATGACTTACCACATATTTTTAATCGATTTTACCAATCTAAAAACCAAAAATCTATTGTTCGAGGTGGCACTGGTATTGGATTAGCCATTTGTAAAGAATACAGTCAACTTTTAGGAGGCAATATTAAAGTAGAAAGTGAGTGGAATAAGGGCAGTATATTTACTTGTGTCATTTCTAAACAAGAAACACAATCTCCAAAATTGAAGTTATTAAAAGATACCCCTTCGATTCTTGAACCTATAATTTCTTCATCCATAATCGATGCTAATCAACCTACTATTCTTCTTGCAGAAGATAATCCTGATATGCGGACTTACTTAACCTCAATGTTGCAATCTCAATATAATATATTAACTGCTCCTCATGGTAAAGCTGCTTTAGAAGTTTTAAACGAAAATGCAACTGTTATTAATTTAGTAATTAGCGACTTAATGATGCCTATCATGGATGGTTATGGATTAATAGAAGCCATCAAACAAGACCAGCAATTTCAAAATTTACCGACCATTATGCTGACAGCATTAAGCACATTCGATAATAGAATTAAGGCTCTACAAATTGGTATTAATGATTATATATCTAAGCCCTTTGAAATGGAAGAATTATTACTTCGTATAGAATACTTGCTTCAATTTCAACAAGAACGAAATGCAATTAGTGGAGATTCTTCTCTGGACCAACAATCCACAAAAAAAATAAAACCCTTACTATCTAGAGAAGATGAAAAATGGCTAGAAGAACTTGAAAAACTCTGTATGAACCGGTTAGATGATGTGAATCTTACTGTTGCTAAATTAGCACTTGAGCTAGCCGTAAGTCATACCAAACTATGGCGTAAGCTCCAACAACTACGAGGAATGTCACCTGCTCAATATCTTCAAGAAATTCGTTTTCGAGAAGCGAGAAAATACATTGAGGAACGACGTTATTCTACGGTAAAACAAGTGGCTTATGCTGTTGGCTTTAAAGATGAGCGACATTTTTCTCGAAAGTTCAAAAAACGATTTGGAAAATATCCGAGTACCTTTTTGGATTAAATCCGTTTACAAAAACCAAAAGTTTGTTAGAAACAGGAAAAGAGGTCACTACAAAAGCTAATAGAGTTTAAAAATGTAGTTTATTTCTCAAAGTTTTATGATGAGCGATTAGAAAAAGAGAATTAATAGACTTGTTCTCTGGCTTTTTAATTTACCATAATTGGCAAATTTTGCCTTGTTCAAAATAAAAGCTTCTCTCTCG
>CAYLSF010000623.1:0-4938 GCA_964385675.1 uncultured Saprospiraceae bacterium | reverse complement strand
ATAGATTCTGTTTGCCAATTGTAAGGAATCATTACATTGAGTAATCCATCATTGGTTTCTAATTGAGTAGGCAATTGAAATTCAATAATTGCATTACCTTGTTTATCTGTTTTAAATACTTCTTTAGAGAATACTTGTCCATCTAAACTTGCAGAATACACAAACTCATAAGAACGTAACGGTTGATTTTTTAAGTCCGCTAATTTTAGTTTAGCAGATGCCTTTTCTCCACCACCATACGACTTACGCTCAAATTCTAAAGACATATTTAAATTGGGCAATACGGTTTTTTGAATTTGAATATTTCTTTCAAATACCTCATCTGTATTGCGTTGCCAGTTGGTGTAAGCTTTTATCGTATAAATACCACCTACCATATCTTCATTCAGTTGAAAATCCCCAGGTGCAACGCCATTTTTAATTGGTAAAATTAGATTCTTAATAATATTACCATTCGGTGCAACGAGTTCTACATATAAATTTTGGCTTTCTGATGCTACTAAGTTGCCCGCACGACGTACAAAACCTGTAAACCAAACGGCATCTTTAGGTTTGAATAATGTCCGATCTATTTGTAAATAGACCTTCTCTGGCGCTGCCCATTCAGTATAGTGGTCAAGTTGTTGAGCTAGTTTGGGCAGCACCGAATCCAAATCAGGTAGATTGGATTGAGGCAATGGTAACGATGTTAATAATTCTGGTGTTTGATTCCATACTGGTTGGAGTTTGACTAAATGGTTGTTATTTTGATTGTGTGATTGTATGTCCCGATAGCTATCAGGAATATTCGCTTCGCTGATTATTTGATTGTTATAATTATTATTTTTTGATTTAATAATTGCGTTTCTAGTTGTATTCAAGTTTGCATTTCTACTTGAATCTTGTCTGCCATTAAGCAGGTTGGTTCTTGAACTTGATTCTTGAATTTGAACTTTTTCAACGATTTGTGCTGTAGGCACAACCGTTGTTTGCCAAACCCCAAGTTGTATCAAAATTGCAATAATTGTTGTCATTACACAGAGGATTAAAACGGTTCTAAAAATTGTTTGATTGGAAAACAGCCCTCCTTTGATAGCTGAATCCGCTGCTGCTTCGTCAAGCAACATTTCCATTTTATCCCACGCGTGGTCATCCAACCCAAACTCATGTTCATTCAGTTTACGTTGAAATTTATTATCGATATGTTTGTTATTCTTATGCATAATTTGAAAGCCAAAGGCTTTTTCATGGTTTCATAGTTTCAATGCTTCATTGTTAATTGGTCGAACCATGCAACAATGAAACCGTGAATCAATGAAGTCTTAAACACTTACTCTACGATACTCTTTTAACAAAAGCCGCAATTGCTTTTTTGCTTCTGATAAATGCCATTTAGATGTCCCTACACTAATGCCTAATATTTCTGCGATTTCTCGATGTTTATAGCCATCTATCACATGCAAGGAAAATACACTTTGTGTTGATTTAGGCAATTTTTGAATCGTCTTATACAACTCTTCTGCTGCTAATTCATCCAATATCTGACTTTCAAACCCTACATCTTTTTCTACATTGAAATCCATCACCTGTTTGTATTTGGTGTGTTTTCGGACATAATCAATAGAGGCTCGTAAAACTATGGTGGCAATCCAGCCACTTAATGCTCCTGTAGGTTGATATTTATGAATATTGGTAAAGACCTTCAAAAATGCTTGATTCAATACATCTATCGCTTCTTCCTTATGCTTGGTATAGCGCATAGGAATTCCGAGCATCCTACCATAATACCTTTGGTAGAGATACTTTTGTGCTAATCGGTGCTGCTGTCGGCAGCCTTTTAGCAATTCTGCATCGGAACTGTTAGCGGTGTATTTCATATTGCTTAAGCAGTATTCTAATTTTGAACTTGTCTGCCGATAAAGGCAGGTTTTGAGTGTTAAATTTTGAATGAAAGTAATACATTCAAAAATCAAAATTCACTCATTCAAAATTATCAAGCGTATTTGTTGGTATCAACGGAAGGTAGTTTGAAAAAGGTTGGGACTTTTTTGAAATTTTTTTAAAAATATAAAAATCCGTGTTTCTGTAACTCATTTAAAGATGAAAAGAAACACGGATTTGACAGGTGAATGGATAAATAAAGATGGTCCTTTGATGAATCCTATTGAACAGAGTCAACAGGTGAGTAAAAGGTTAAGCCTAACGCCTAATATATTCAAATTTCGATTTTTTACAGAAACTCACCTGATGACAATCGTATCTTTTTCAGATGAATAAAGCTTTATTGCTTAAATACTTTCAAGACTGCTTTTTTATTATCAGATATTACATTGATAAAATAAACGCCATTGGGTTGATCTAATGTCAGTGTAATGAATTGATGATTTTCAAAATAATGGGATTGAACCAATTGCCCAACAGTATTGGTAATATTTATCGAAATGTCAGTATCAAACTGCCCTAAGTCAAGTTGAAATTGCCCTACAGTCGGATTCGGAAATACTTTGATAGGTGTTATAAATATCTCATTGGAACTAACAGGAGCAAAAGCAATACAATCGGATACATCAGTACAGTCATTTAACGTCACCTCTACGGCATAATTTCCATTTAAGGAAGGCGTGAAAGTAGCATTTGTTTCATTGGTAATTGGGGCATTTCCATTATCACAATCTAACCATTGATAGGTCGCACCTGCTTGATTGGCAGTAAGTGAGGTAGAATCTTCTGTTACCATCACATCTGGAAGTGGATTGATGGTTAAATTGATGGTGATTAGACTATCACATCCCAGATAATTGGTCAACGTATCCATGTATGTGCCAGAAGCAGTTAAAACATTTCCTGAAGGTGAAGTGTAAGTCACACAAGCACTTGGAGAAATCGAGGCAGTAGAAGGAGCAACAATGGTCAAATTAATAGTTAGAAGACTATCACAACCCAGATAGCTTGTCAATGTATCTGTATAAGTACCAGAGGTGGTAAAAATATTTCCAGTTGGTGAAGTATAAGTCTCACATGCACTTGGAGAAATAGATGAAGTACTAGGACTAGCAACGGTCAAATTGATGGTAATAACACTATCGCAACCACTCACACCTGCACCAGTTAATATATCTTGATAAGTACCTGACATACTATAGGTTGCTCCACTCGGAGCGGTATAAGTTCCACCACAAATAATTGGATTGATAGTAGCAAAGGAATTTTTAGAATAAGAAACAAAATTAGAGGTCGCACCATTCAATGCTAATCCATTAAATACGCCATTTATGTTTCCTACGCTTGGCATTGCATTAGTAATGTTCGTATTATTTCCACCACCTACGCCTTGATTGAATTCATATAGTAAGGCTAATCCATTTAAAGTTGTTTCTACACTACAAGCATTATATAGATTCATAACCTCACTACTTGACAAATTTTTACTCCAAAGGGCGACATCATCTAATTGACCATTTAAATAAAAATTGGTCGTTTGAAACTGTAGATTCCCCATATAAAGGGCTTCTGAACTAGAGGTGATAAAACCATTAGCAGGTTGTGTGCCGACAGATACACCATCATGATACAATGTTAGGGTAGTTCCATCATATGTCAGCACAAAATGATTCCAAGTATTGATATTGACACCATTATAAACAATGTCGAAATTATTACCACTACTATTTCTAAACCGTGCCTCTACTGAATTAGTGTTTAAATGCAGAATGTAAAAATCAGCATTACTATTATTTCTAAAGCCTGCAAATCCATCAAAATTTGGAAAGCCTGGAGATGGATTCGTAGGATTGACCCAAAAGGATAAAGACATATTTTGGCTCGCAATCAAACCAGAGGCATTAGAAGCCGTCACATAGTCCCCCTGCCCGTCAAAACTTAAAGCATTTTGTCCTAATAATATTGTTGAATGGCAAGCAAAGAAAATTAGGATTAATGTGTAAACATGTTTCATATTGATGTTTTAGTGATTAATAGATATTGAAATATTCAAGTGATTTTGCTTGAATGAAATAAATTTAACCATTCTTTTTTGCCTTAACAAGTTTTAACTGAGTTTATTTGACTGACTTTTAGTAGTTGATTATCATTGGGTTAAAAGAAATTTAATAATAGAAAATTCGTATTTACCTACTTAATTTGAGGTATTACTTTTTTATCACTCATTATCAATAAAAGAAACACAGATTTGACGGATTGAACCGATGAATACGGATTTAAAGAATTAAAATATGGATACATTAAGACAGTTAGAAACACAATTAAATAAATTAACAATTGGTATTCGTTCTTCAGAAGGCGTTAATCAAGATGCATTAATACAGTCTATTGAAGTCCTTCACCATATTCAGTTAGATTTTAAGCATAAAAAAGAAGTTTCTAAAGAGTTCGGTTTGATTATAATTGATGTAATTCCAGCATTATTAGCTTGTGATAGTTTGTATGAAGAGGATAACGTTAAACTATAAGAATTATATTATGCGATTGATAATTTGAGTGATGCGATTCGAAATTGTTTTGTTTAATCTGTTTTATACAACAGCAAAGCCAGACAAGGGGCGTTTATAGGGTGCGTGAAAAGCTAGTAATATTTCTTCTTTAGGAATTCCTTTTTTTACCAATTCATTAGCAACTTCCAAACTTGTTCCATCATGTCTTAAATAGACCATACCATCAGGCATAACTTGAATATGAAAAAAACAGGCATAATCTCTATAAGTACCTTGCCAACCATCTGAATAAATTAAAAAATGACCAGTTTTCTCGTCTACAATTGGTAAAAGTTCAATAGCAGAATCATCAGGCATATAATTTAATATTTCCTCAAATACTTCCCTAACTAATTTCTTATTTTTAGTTAATCTATCCATTTTGTAATTGTTTCTCTTTCTACATTAAATGTAATAATTCTCAATTTATACATCTTAATTACTTTTTGAAAAAATGGATCTTCCATAA
>CAYLSF010000622.1:0-4940 GCA_964385675.1 uncultured Saprospiraceae bacterium | reverse complement strand
ATATTATGGAATATGATACTAAGTTTAAACAACAACAAATGATAAATATGACTCTATTAGCAAAACAAGCACAAGAATTAAATCTAGGATATGAATAATACTTAACCCCTTATAGTTATTTTGGATGCGTGTGTACTTTACCCTGCACCATTAAGAGATCTTTTTATGCACCTTGCAATTGTAAAAGTATTTCGCCCCCAATGGACATCTATGATTAATCAAGAATGGAAAAGAAACCTTTTAATTAATCGTCCTAATTTAGAAGAAAAGAAATTAGATAGAACGATAAACTTAATGAGTTCAACCTTCCCTGATGCCAATGTATTATCTTTTGAACATCATATTCCGCTGTTATCTCTACCCGATGAAAATGATAAACATGTATTTGCGGCTGCAATTGAATGTAATGCAGATTTTATTGTTACATTTAATCTAAAGGATTTTCCAGATTCAGAACTATTGCGTTATGATTTAAAAGCCATTCATCCAGACTCATTCGTTTGTAATTTATTTGAGACACATGAGTTATTTGTTCGTCAAGCATTAAGTAATCAAGTAATGACATTAGTCAATCCTCCTAAAACGCAAGAAGAAGTATTGATAATTTTAGCTAAATGCGGATTAAAGAAATTTGCAACCCTATTTTAAATAACTAACAGGACGCTTCCCAAATCGCTTTTCAAAAACCTTTGAAAAGTATTTCGGTGTATCAAATCCCACCGCATAACAAACTTCGTTCACGGTCTGTGCTTCACCTTGTTCTAGAATTTCACGAGCCTTTTGTAACTTAATTTCTCTAAAGTATTTATTGGGCGTTAAGCCTGTTATCGACTTGATGCGGCGATGCAAATGTCCCCGACTTAAATTCATAACTTCCGCCAAACTATCTATATTAAACTTTGAGTTACTCACTTCTGACTTCAATTGTTCTTCTACTTTTTCTAACCATTTTAAATCTGCTGCAGTAATTTTTTTGGGTGTTTCTTGTTTAAGTTGAGGGTCAATTGGGTTTTCATTTTCACTTTTATCTACCACTCTTCTTTCCTTCACATTTTGTATCAAATTATCAATACGTGCCAGTAATTCTTCTTCTTCAAAAGGCTTTAAAATATAATCATCGACTCCAATCCGCAAGGCTTTTAATTTATCTTTTGCATTCGAGCGAGCCGTCAACATAATCACAGGAATATGCCGCAATTCATCCGAAGCTTTTAAATGCTCTAAAAGCTCAAAACCATCCATTTCGGGCATCATGATGTCGGAGATGACGAGTTGCGGGTTGCCTGTTGCGAGTTGCCCGTTACCCGTTAATTTATCTAGAGCAATACCTCCATTCCCAGCAGTAATAACATTATACTTTTCTTGTAGAATCAATTGGATATAATTCCTTAATTGTGGATTGTCTTCGACTAGGAGAATGGTTGTTTTATCCTTCGAAGGTTCTAAACCTCGGAGGTTTTGAAAACCTCCGAGGTTTATAGATACGGAAGAACTCGAAACGGGCAACGGGGAACTCGAAACCGCCTCCACATACGGCATTTCAAAATAAAAAGTACTCCCCTCCCCTATCGTACTTTCTACACAGACTTTGCCATTCATCAGTTTTGCAATCTCTTGTGCTAAGGCTAAACCGATTCCAGAACTACCCTTTTTATTTTGGTCATTTTTAGATTGAAAAAAGCGATCAAATATTTTAGGAATATCTTCAGTTAGGATACCCTGTCCATTATCCTTTACCGCTAATACAATATGATTTTCAGTTTGGTTTTGGTCGTTTTTAATAGCTTTTTCAGAGAGATGTACGGTAATTGCTCCATGGTTTGGGGTGTATTTTATAGCATTGGATAAGTAATTATTAAAAATATGCTCATACTTATCTTGATCGAGTTGGATAGTTAAGTCTTTATCCAATTGATAATGAAAGGAGAGTTGTTGATTTTTTTGTGCAGCCAAACTTTCAAAGGTAGCAACCAACCGTTTTATAAATTCATAAAAAGGCGTGGGTTGTGGCTTGAGGTTCATTTCTTGTGCCTCTAGCTTGGTTAAGTCCAATATTTCATTGATGCGTTTGAGGAGTTTTTGAGCATTTTGCTCAATAATTTGGGCAGAGGTAAAGTCTCGATTATCGGTTTTTTTACGTTTCAAGATACTTTTAGCAGGGCTTAGGATAAGCGTCAGCGGTGTACGAAGTTCGTGTGAAATATTAGCAAAAAAGCGGGATTTCATTTCATCTAAGGAACGGAGTTCTTTGGCTTGTTCCTCAATGGTATTTTTATCGGATTGTAATTGTGTGGCTTGTTGCCGCAATTGAGCGGTTCGATCTTTTACGATTTCTTCCAATTCTCGTTTGCGGGCTTGTAAGACTTTGGTGCGAGCTTGGAACAACTGCCAAACGGATAAAATCAAGCCAATGATAGTCAATGCAATAAACCACCATTGAAAATAAAAGGGACGAACAATAATAAGCGGCATGGAAATCATTTGTTCTGAAAATCGTCCATCGGGTGCTTTGGCTTTGATTTCTAAAGTGTATACACCATAGGGCAATCCACTTAAGCTAATTTCATTTTTATTAGCAGCTATAAATTCATCTTGTATTCCTTTGATGCGATAAATATATTTTGTCTTGAGGGCATTCGCATAATTTTGAATTGAAATATAGATATTGGTTAATCGCTCATTGGGCTGAATGATGATTTTATTTTGAGTGATTACATCAGCAGTGACGTTTACCATTTGCTCCGTTTCATTAGAAAACTTTTCACATCTAGCAATTTTTAGAGGAACATTATACGCTTCTATATCTCTCAAATCTTTGGGATGAAAACTAACTATTCCGTTCAGTGTTCCAAAAAATATTGTCCCGTCTGCCCTTTGAAAGTTTGATAAACGATTAAATTCATAATGTGGCAAACCATCTTCTTCTAAGAAAACCTGTACTTCTTCCGTTTTTTTATCAAAACGATTAATTCCATTATTGGTACTCATCCAAAGAGACCCCTGATCATCTTCATAAATCGCATAAATGGTATTGGAAGAAAATCCTTCGGCTATCGTGAATTGCTCTACAGTAGTGACTTCATAATTGGGAGAAAGTTGAACCTTAACCAAACCTGAATAAGCCGTAGCTAACCAATAAATACCATCAGCATCTTGATATGTATATTGAATTTCATCCCCAAATATTTTTGAATCATTCTTTGCTTTACTCCAATATCTTTTTTGAAGTCCTTTATTAATATCTAATAAATACCACCCTGATTGACAGGCTAACCAAAGTATATTATTATTTCTACGATCTCCAGTAATATGTATGATTTTACCTTTTTCTATTTTATCAAAACCATTGAGTTGATTGTATTTTTGAATCTCTTCCATCTTATCTCGGTCGTAGTAATACAGTCCGTTATTACCCTGCCCTATCCAAACTCGATCATTTTTATCTTCATACAATGCCCAAAGCTGATTGGTACAGCCATTTACCGTTTTTATAACATTCCCTGTTGACATATCAACATTCCATAATTGTGCTATCTTAGTACCGACCCAAAAAGAATTATTCTTACTTCTAAGGATTGATATAGGTTTATTCTGGACATTAAGAGATTCTGTAAAAACTAGGGTTGAGATTTTATTTTTAAATTGATAGCGATAACTATTACTTTGACTCACGGTATACATCACTTCGTTATCTGCCCAAATACCTCGACCATCATAAATGGTCTTATCCTTACCATCATCTTTTAAGTATTGGTTGAAGCGTTGCTGTTTTACACTCAAAATAAAAACACCATTATTTGTTCCTAACCATAAATTGCCTTGATTATCAAAGATGCTATTTCTGATAATACGAATGGGTAAGTTTTTTATATCATAGGCAATCAGATCATCATTGTATTCAAAATATAGTGTACCATCTAACTCAAAACTATTGGTTAAATTTCTTGAAATAATTACGGGTTTTTCTGGTTTAACTTCTTTAAAATTTTCAGCTTTATGATTTTTGTAGTACATGACAGGTTTGTCCTCATATCTTCCATGTACAAAAAAGCCTCCTTTATTTGTTGTTGCGATATTGATATGTTCGATTAATGGAAAGGTATAACCAAAACTATCTATCACTTCACCGCTATAGTTAATTTTAAATATTTTACTGTTTTCTTTATCCGCCCCCCACAACTCATCTGTTACCTCATTATATGCTTTATTTAATACTTCATTTTCAATGAGTTGACCGTTTTTATAAATGTATCTTTTCCCATTTCCCATTTTAAATCCTAAGGCAATACATTTATTTTGTGTGCCGCCGACTGCCTTCAAATCCTTATGTTCCTCTTTGTATTGTTTACCTAGTTTTTCTTTTAAAGATAATACTATTCGTATTTTAGGTTGTAAAATTTGTGTTTCTGCACCAAATAGCTTGTGACTAGGATAAGTAATCCAAATATCACCTTTGTCATCTTTGGAAATGCCAGCAATATTACTGGCATTTAACCCATGTGTGGACTTTGTAAAATGTTCAAATGTATAGCCATCAAAACGATTTAGTCCTTCATTGGTCGCTATCCATATAAAACCATCATCATCCTGTACCATACCACTTACCCTACGCCCTAATAATCCATCTTCTACCGTCAAATGACGGTAATTGAAGATAAGATTATCTTGTCCATAGCCACTTATCACAAAGATCAGACAACAGTATATATGAATGTATAGTCGCTTCATTCCTACAAAAATAAAAAGTCATAAGCAATTGTTGAGCTTATGACTTTCTAAATGAAGGATATTGTATTTTATTTTGCAATGATGAGTTTTTTTACTGCTTTCCCAATTTTTACAAAATATGTTCCTGCTGGAAGACTAGATACTGGATACTGGTTGCTGTCCCGATAGCTATCGGATTAGCGTCAAGGAGATAGTAATAAGTTTTTTAGTTG
>CAYLSF010000621.1:0-4944 GCA_964385675.1 uncultured Saprospiraceae bacterium | reverse complement strand
TCAATGGAAACTATAGTTTAGCAGTCGTGCCTTGCAATAAGAAAAATTTGATAAATGAATGGATTTACTTAAAACCATATTTCTTAGTTTAATATGTTGCTTTCATTTAAGTCTTTTGGGACAAGAATTAAATATTTCTATTGACCAAATCCATGAATTAAAGGACTTGAGTGTAGATACGCATATCAAGTGTTTGGCCAAAGATAGTGTGGGTAATCTATGGGTTGGAGCGGATAATGGCTTATATCGCTATAATGGACAGCAGTTAGATAGAATTGATATTCCATTTATCAAAGATATTATATTAACTACCGAAGGTCAATTAATGGTACTTTCTGATAATGGTCTATTTGGTATTTCTACTACTCTGCATAATTGGGAAATAAAACATATTATACAAAGTAATAAAGCAATAACAGATACTTCATTGACTTACCCAAAAACCATTTATCAAGATATAGAAGGGGCATTATGGATAGCTGAAAATGAATATATCGTTCGTTATCAAAATGAGCAGTTAAAGCGATTTCAGGTCGTCAATCAAAAAGTAGGGAATTATTTGAGGCATTCTTTTACGTTTGCAGAGGATGGATTTGGCACGTTATGGGTAATGTCTTTCAATGGTTTACTATATCGGTATGGTCGAATGGAAGATAATTTTATTAAAGTACCTCTACCAATTGAATTAAATGAAGCATCTGAGTTAATCTCAAATGGTGCAGATAAATTGTGGATAGGAACATATAGTGGTATTTTTGAAATTATTATTGATGATGCTTATAAGGTAAAAAGCACTCAAAAAATATCAGAATTGACAAAAATCGCCTCAATGGCTTTAATAGAAGGCGATGTTATGGTCTCCTCTTTTGATAATGGATTATTTCAAATTAGTGCAGATACTTATGAAAGTAATAAAATTAGTTCTTTTGAAAATTTAGATATATTAGATATTAGAAAATCAGGCAGTCAAACTTGGATTGCAGGTAGTGAAGGTGTATTTGTCATCAATAATGCACCATTTTATACTTTTCCTCAAACCCTCAATCAATTTATACCAACCATTCAACAAGCTAAAGACAATTCCTTGATTATTAATGAAGGACGTAAGTTTTATAGGGCCAATCAAACACCAAAAGGTATTCGTTTTACTACCCTATTTGAGTCGAATGACCAACTTTGGACAAATGATGTTCTATTGCATCAAGAGGAGTTATGGATGGCGACGTCTGAAGGCGTATTGGTGTATAATCTTGAAACCCAACAACGCTCTACAATTGAAGGTACGACCAATAACGATTGGTTAAATGATATTTACAGGACATCAGATGGTTCTATTTGGGTGAGCAATCAAGAAAATCGAGCGGTATTAAAAATAGATACTCAACGTCAAGTGACAACCTATCCGAAATTA
Organism: uncultured Saprospiraceae bacterium; assembly: GCA_964385675.1. Lineage (GTDB taxonomy): Bacteria > Bacteroidota > Bacteroidia > Chitinophagales > Saprospiraceae > CAYLSF01. The sequence continues at coordinate 3,533 of CAYLSF010000621.1, read as the reverse complement.
AAAAAGGTACGTTTCATAGTAGAAAATGAAGGAAAAACGTATTTATTAGGAAGTGATGCTACTTTTGTCTTTTATGAAAAAAAGTCAGATTTTACTACCGTACAATTAAGCTTTCCAACTAAAAAGTCTGATATTTTAGATATTGCTTTTTCTAAAGATAGTATATACTTAGCAACAGATAAAGGTATTTATGTGATGGCTAAAACACAGTCATCTAATAATACCATCAAACCTCGTCAAATCAATCGTCATCATGTAGAAAGTATAGCGATCGATAAAAACGGGGTTATCTGGTTTTCCTCTGAGCAAGGTCTTTCAAAATTAGAAAATAATACCGTCGTTACATTTAATCGTTCGCAAGGTTTACCCTCAAAATATATTGTCAGAAGAGGACTGCTGATTGATCATAATAATCAATTATGGATTTGTACTTCAAAGGGGTTAGTGACACTTATTAAGGATGCCCTAACTGCTTATAAAACCCCTTCCCCTATTATTGTAAATTGTAGTAACAATAACCATAATATTGAGTTCAAATCTTCAAATCTAGGGACATTGGCTTATAATAGTACGATTGGCTTAAATCTCCGTTCATTATCTTATCCTAGCAGTAGCGTACAATATAAAACCCAATTAACCACCAATGGAAAAGTAATTCAAGAACAAATTACAGATGGTTTAATTACATTTTTTGGTTTAAATACAGGGACTTATCAACTCCAAATTAAAGCTAAACAAACAGGGGCAGAATGGAGCGAATCCACCAATTATACTTTTTCGATACGTAAAGTTTGGTATCAAACAAGTTGGTTTTGGTTATTGATAATTTTAGTCACCTTAGGAGTAGTGTATTTAATGATTCAATGGTACAATAAACGATTGCGTAAAGCCAATGAAAAGTTAGAACAATTGGTACAAGAACGTACAGCTACACTAGAAGCTCAAAAAAATGAATTATTACAAAACCAACAACAAATCGTAGCACAACAAGAAGAACTTCTAAATAAAAATGAGGCATTAGGTGAAACGCAAAAGGCATTAATGAACTCTGAAATTCAATTTTTAGAACTCAAAAGAGAGCAAATGCGTCGAGAACTCGACCTTAAAACCAAACAACTCACCACACACGCTCTAAGTATTTTGCAAAAAAACCAATACCTACTAGAAATCAGTAAATCTCTAGATGGATTAAGCAAAGACAAAGCTGAAAAAGAAATTGCCAAATCTATCAAAAAGCTCAGTCAACAAATCAAAAATAGCATTAAACAAGATGATCGGTGGGAAGAATTTCGCTTATACTTTGAGCAAGTTCATGATGACTTTTATGCCAAACTCAAAATCTCTTTTCCAAAACTTACCACCAATGATCTAAAACAATGTGCATTAGTCAAACTCAATCTTTCGCTCGATGATAGTGCAACCTTGTTAGGGGTATCGCCCGAAAGTGTTCGTATTTCTCGTTATCGGATTCAAAAGAAAATGGGTTTGAGTTCGCAAGCGGCATTTTATGAATATTTGGTGAAGTTGTAGAAATTGATGTAACTTTGTCTAAATACTTAAAAGTAATGGCGAGACGAAAACCAACAAAGCGTAGAAAAAGGCGGAATCCTGAGAATAGAGGTAGTACAATGAAGGAAAGTGCAATGTCTAAATTAGCACAAGCACGTTTAAAGATGATTAAAGAAGAAGTTGAAGGACGAACTTTAATCACTGATTTTGGAGAAATTACTATTCACCCAGATGCCGAAACGCTACAACTCTCTACAATTGCCTTAGGAGAATCCTTATATGAAGAATTAAATAATGATATAGAGATAGAAGATGATATCGAACAACTTATTTTTATAGAAAAATTAGTAGAAAAATATCCTGATGAATCTCAGTTTGCTGTGGATAGAGTTAGAGCGTATTTGAGACTAGAAAAATTTGATAAGGTTCAGCAAATTGCTGATAAAAACTACAAAGAACATAAAGGCAATATATCCATAGATACCTTATATGGACGATTAAAATTGGATGAACATCAATCAAATTTACGACAAGAAATATTTGGAGAGTTCATCAATCCCCATGAGATCTACCCCCAAAGAGAAGCGTTTTCAGAAGCTGAATTAATAGAATATTTCACCCTTCAATCCTTATTTCAAATCAATGAAGCTAATTATGAAAAGGCTCGTAAATTAGCCGATACTTTAATTGGTATCAATGAAGAAGCTTCCATGACAAGATTGCTATTATTAACTGATATATATGCTAAAGAGAACCCTGGTAAATTAAAAAGACGACGATTTGCTTTATGGGCAATAATAATTATCGTTGCAGGATTGGCTATTTGGGGAATTGTAGCATTAGTGCAATGGATTTTTGGATTGTTTTAAGGGATTACTCGGTCAACTAAAAAATCGCACCTATTAGCTAATTTCAAATTGCTACATTTCTTAAAAAAGCGTAAATTTGTCATATCATAATAATAAAAGTATAAGACAAATATGGCAAAAGACTTATATCATAGTCTTGTTAAAGATGTATTGATTGCTGATGGGTGGACGATTACAGATGATCCATATTATATACAATGGACGCCTGAGTGGGAAATTGATTTAGGAGCAGAAAAAATTATTGGTGCAGAAAAAGAAAGCCGTAAAATAGCTGTTGAAGTAAAGAGTTTTCTAAAAGCTTCTTTTGCCAACGAATTTCATACTATCTTAGGACAATACTTAAATTATTTGTCAGCACTACGCAGAACAGATCAAGAAAGAATACTTTATCTAGCCGTGCCAAGTCATGTGTGGTCTTCTAAATTCCAAGTAAAAGGAATTAAAGCATCTTTAGAAGATTATCAACTAAAAATTATCATTTATGATGTAAAATCTAAAAAGATTGAAAAATGGATAAGATAAAATCAAAGATTCATAAATATCAACCAATATTAGAGCAATATATTCGTGGTTTAGCTAAACAATATAATACTTCTCTAGGCAGTAGCCAAAACTACCATGCAATCATTGATTTAAAAACCAACCATTTCCAGTTTGTTAAAATGGGATGGTACAAAGAAGAGTTTATTTATAAAATTTTAATTCATCTGAATATCAATCCCACAACAGGCAATATTTGGATACAACAAAATAATACTGAAATAGAAATTGATGAAGAATTAAAAAAATTAGCAGATATTCCAAAAATACATTTTGTACTAGGATTTTACCCTGATTATATTCGTAAACATTCAGAGTATGCAGTGGCTTGAATTTTTTAGAATACCCTAATCCTAAAGAGACAATTTATACGATAATCCATTTTTATTGATTACTCAAAATAAGATAAGCTGTGATAACTGATATTTTTATTGATGAAGAGAAATATGGTAATTACCAAGTTATAGGAAATAGTAATAAAATCTCAAATCTTTCCCAAGTCAATATTTTTATAGGACAAAATAACTCGGGGAAAAGTCGATTTTTGAGAGGGGTCTATATAAATGAAAAGCTAAGATTTTTAAACATACACTTTGATTTAGAAACCTATAATAT
>CAYLSF010000620.1:0-4964 GCA_964385675.1 uncultured Saprospiraceae bacterium | reverse complement strand
TAGATGCACAAGGTGACGAAAGAGAACGAGCCTATCCAATTATTTCTATTTATATCTTAGGGTACAATGTTATAGATATTCCATATTTAGCGGTCAGTATAGATAATAAAATTACAAATACCGTAACAGAAGAAGTAGTAGAGGTGAAAAGCGATTTTATAGATTTGCTCACCCATACGACTAAGGTGATTCAAATTAGGCGTTTATCGAATAAACGGCAAACTCGGTTGGAGCGGTTTTTAACTATTTTTAATCAAACTTGGGTTACTAAAGAAAATTACATATTGGATCTGAAAGAGATACCCGAAGAGTTTAAAGACATTGTGAATCATCTAGGTGTACCTGTGCATGATGATGCTTTTAGAGAAAAGTTAAGAGGGGAGAAAGAAATCGAAGACATATTCAAAGCACAAGAAGCTAAACTTGCTCGTAAAGAAGCTGCACTTGAAGTGGCTAATCAACAGATTATAGAAGAGCGAAAATTGAAAGAGGCGGCTAAGGAACGAGAGCAGATTGCCAAAGAACGAGAACTAGCTACTAAATATCAATTTGCTCAGTATTTATTAAAAATGAATACACCGATTTTGGAAATTATAAAAATGACGGGATTGAGCGAACAAGATTTAGAAAATATTAAAAAGAGTTTAAATAAATAGTTATAATGAAAATTGTCAATCCATTATACGATCATGCTTTCAAATATTTGATGCAGAACAATCGCCTAGCCAAAAAGGTGATAGCGACGTTATTGGGTTGTAAAGTTTTAGAATTGGTTATTGAACAACAAGAAATTGTTACAGTACATGAATCAAGAGGTCTAAAACTCTATCGATTAGATTTTAGTGCAGTCATTGTGAACGCTTCGGGTAAGAAGCAAAAAGTGTTGATTGAATTACAAAAATCAAAATTGCCAACGAATCTACTCCGCTTTAGAACTTACTTAGGAGAAAACTATACGAAACGAGAGGCTTATGTAGATGCACAAGGTGATGAAAGAGAACGAGCGTATCCAATTATTTCTATTTATATTTTAGGGTATAATGTTGTAGATATTCCATATTTAGCGGTCAGTATAGATAATAAAATCACGAATACGGTAACAGAAGAAGAAGTAGAGGTTAAAAGCGATTTTATAGATTTGCTCACCCATACAACTAAGGTGATTCAAATTAGGAGGTTATCTGACAAACGGCAAACTAATTTGGAACGATTTTTAACTATTTTTAATCAAACCTGGGTTACTAAAGAGAATTATATATTGGATTTGAAAGAGATACCCGAAGAGTTTAAAGACATTGTAAATCATTTGGGTGTACCTGTACATGATGATGCTTTTAGAGAAAAGCTAAGAGGGGAGAAAGAAATCGAAGACATATTCAAAGCACAAGAAGCTAAACTTGCTCGTAAAGAAGCTGCACTTGAAGTGGCTAATCAACAGATTATAGAAGAGCGAAAATTGAAAGAGGCGGCTAAGGAACGAGAGCAGATTGCCAAAGAACGAGAACTAGCTACTAAATATCAATTTGCTCAGTATTTATTAAAAATGAATACGCCGATTTTGGAAATTATAAAAATGACGGGATTGAGTGAACAAGCTATCATAGCATTACAAAACGATAAGAACTAGCAACTGTGGGATTAGACCAATATAAAAAAAATATACAATACAGACTTCAGCAATTATTAGGACTTAAAACCTACCTATTCTGGTTTGCAAGGTTCAAAATTCATACTTTTCGTTGGGATAAGAATGAAAAAGACTTCTTTTACTTCGTTAATCTACTTTCCTCTAAAAGCAATGTTTTAGATATTGGCAGTAATATAGGTGTAACGACTTACCATTTAGCTAAAAAAGTGAATCAAGGCAAAGTTTTTTCCTTTGAACCTGTACCTCCAAATTATGAAACACTACAACGTATAAAAAAACACTATGATTTATCTAATGTTGAATTATATGATGTAGCGGTAGGAGATGAGAATAAGATAGTGGAAATGGTGATGCCCGAAGTACAGCAAGTGCAAATGCAAGGGTTAAGTCATGTAGTACATGAAGATTTAACGGAATTTAATGAAGGCAAACGATTTACAGCATCATTAGTCACCTTAGATAACCTCAATGAATTATCAGACATCCCCATAGAAGGTATCAAATTAGATGTTGAAAATTTTGAATATTTTGTGCTGAAAGGTGGACAAGACTTAATTCAAAAAAATCAACCCATTATTTATACAGAGTTATGGGAAAATGAAAATCGCACGAAATGCTTTGAATTTCTATTAGACTTAAAATACTCTATTAAAGTACTAAATGGTAAAGGTTTAAAAGATTATAACCCAAATGTAGATAAAACTCAAAATTTTTTCCTTTTACCACCAACGTATTAGTCTTTCAGATCGTCTATACTTATGATAACTACTTTGTTAAAGATAGGAAAACATAATTTTTAAACTAAAAATTATCTTATCTTAGTGATGAAGTCAATATTTGATTTTAAGCTAATAATCATTGGTTTAATTTGCACTAATTTTTACATTAAAATCCTATGAACATGAATGTTAGATTTCTTTCCCTCATTTTATGCTCTATTCTATTATCAGTACTAACCATTAGTTGTGAGGACGAAATAGAAAGAGTGGATTTACCTCGTTATACTGCTGAAGAATATGCAGCAATTTCTAATGTTTTAAACTTGCCAGAAATACCTGTTAATTACGATGTCTCTTTCCCTCGACACATCAATAACTTTGGAAATGGAACAGGAGTTTCTATTCCAATTCAAAAAGATATGGCTACATTAGGTCGTGTTCTTTTTTATGATAAGCAATTATCTGTCAATAATGCGGTTTCTTGTGCGAGTTGTCATCATCAAGAAAACGCCTTTGCCGATCCTGTAGATTTTAGTGATGGTTTTGAGCAAGTTAAGACGCTTAGAAATGCTTTTGCATTAGGTACAGTTGCGAGTATGGATGCCTCTTATGGCGGCGGATTCAATATAAGTTCTTCTAATTTCTTTTGGGATAATAGAGCTTTTACAATAGAGCAACAATGTGAAATGACGATTCAAGATCCAATAGAAATGGGAATGTCTTTAGAAGATCTACCAGCAAAACTTCAAAATAATGCACACTATCCTATTTTATTTAAAAAAGCATTTGGCTCTGAAGAAATTGGACAATTTCAAATCTTATCTGCTTTAGCTCAATTCATAAGAGCGATGAACACGACAAATACTAAGTTTGATGAAGGTATGAATAACCTAAACTTCAATGAATTTGCAGATACAGACTTCCAAAACTTTACAGATGCTGAAAATCGAGGTAAAGCACTTTATCTTACCAATTGTGCTAGTTGCCACGGTGAAACACATGCAAGAACCAATACATCTACTGCCAATAACGGTTTAGCAACGGTTTATACAGATAATGGAATCGGAGCGATTTCAGGTTTTGCACCAGAAAATGGTGTATTTAAAGTACCTATGTTAAGAAACGTAGAATTAACAGGTCCTTACATGCACGATGGTAGTATCGCAACATTAGAAGAAGTAATTGATCATTATAGTGAGAATATTCAAGCTCATCCAAACTTAAATGATCAATTAAAAAGTATAGATGGTACACCTCGTAAAATGAACTTTACCGATCAAGAAAAGTCTGACTTAATCGCTTTCTTGAAGACTTTAACCGATCATACGTTTATCGCAGATTCAAGATTCTCTGATCCGTTTAAATAGTGTCGGTTATTAGTTATCAGTTAAAAAGGGTTTGTATCACAACATGATACAAACCCTTTTTAATAATTCGTAATTTTCAATTCTCAATTCTCAATTACACTATTGTCGTCTTTAAAGAAAATCAAGAAAATAACGGTAACAATCAACGCTAAACCAGCAGGAACTAACCAAATTGGAAACCACTCATAGACATCGCCTGTCTTATACATATCTGCTACATAACCCGAAAATAAAGTTCCTACATACATTCCAACTCCATACGTCACCAGCGTAATAAAACCTTGTGCATTAGATCGTATATGCTCAGGTGCTCGATTATCTACATAAATTTGTCCTGTTACAAAGAAGAAATCATAACAGATTCCATGTAAAATAATACCACCATATAACATCCAAACCATTGACTCATTATCGCCGTACGCAAATAAAAGATACCGCAATACCCACGCTAACATTCCAATTAAAATCATCTTTTTCACCCCTAAGCGTACAAACAACATCGGCATTAAAAGCATAAATACAATCTCCGACATTTGCCCCATCGTCATTTTGCCTGCTGCATTTTCCATTCCTATTTCATTCAAAAATAGATTGGCAAAAGCATAGTAAAAAGATAACGGAATCGAAATCAAGAAAGAGCTAATAATCAAAATAGCAAACGAGCGATCTCTCATTAAACCTACTGCATTTAGCCCTAATAATTCCATAGCAGAAGATTGTTTTCCTTTGGATTGAGGCGGCGTACTTGGCAATAAAAAAGAATAAACGCCTAAGATGATAGATACAACTGCCCCTATCTCGAAAGGTACAGCCGTTTTTTCAACAGCCATCCATCCAACAACAAGTCCAGCAGCAATCCATCCTATCGTACCTAATACACGGATTTTTGGAAATTCCTTACCAGGATCTTCCATTTGATAAAACGCTACCGCATTTGTCAAAGCCAATGTAGGCATATAACAGAGGGCATGAAGTAACAAAGCATAGTAAAAAACAGTAGGGTCTGTTACGGTAGATGTCCAATATATAAACGCACCGCCTAGCAAATGCATAACGCCTAATACTTTTTCTGCATTAAAAAACTTATCGGCTACCATTCCTACAAATAATGGCGATAAAATAGCAGCTAATGCCATAATACTATACGCATTTCCGATAGCCAGTCCACTAAAGCCAATTTCGTTGAGGTATGTCCCCATAGTCACATACCAACTTCCCCAAATAAAAAAT
>CAYLSF010000619.1:0-4973 GCA_964385675.1 uncultured Saprospiraceae bacterium | reverse complement strand
GATTAGTTATTGTTTTTGTAATAAATAGTACAATTGTATCAGCCCAAACCTACAAAGCCTACCTAAAAGCTGGAGATAAAGCCTACACGCAGGAAGAATACTATGATGCGTATAGCCATTACCAAACGGCTATGAAAATTGACTCTTCTAATGTACAGTTATGGTATAAATTGGCTCATGCCGCTTGGAAATATAATATTTGGGAAGAAGCAGATTATTATTTTGGTAAAATAGAACAACAAGGAAATACAACAGCGTTTACTAATTTTTATTTAGATTATGGTGAAATCAAAAAAGAGCGAGGGCAATTTAATAAAGCCATTCAATACTATAGAAAAGCCAATGCAACAGAAGCGGTGGAGAATTGTCAAGCTGCTCAAAAATTAATTGCTAAACCACTCAATATTAGGATAAAGCATTTAGAAAAACCAATTAATACCCTATTCTCTGATTTTGCAGCTCAAAAAGTAGGCAGGGACTTAATGTATTCTTCTATGCGATTTCGAGTAAAAGGGGAGAAGGGGTTCAATAATTATAGAACAAAATTGGTGAAATCAGATAGTAATAATAAAGGACTTCCACTAAGGAGTAAATTCAATGATAATAGCCGGCATACGGCTAATGGATTTTATACTAACCAAGGAAATACGATTTATTATACACAATGTCAACCTCAAAAAGTAAAGGGTATTTTACAATGTAAAATATATGTACGACATAAAAAAAAGGGGAAATGGCAAAAACCAATCAAATTACCGAATCATATAAATGTAGAAGAATTTACCGCTACACATCCTGTAATTGGTTATGATAGTATTGCCCAAACTAAGGTCTTATATTTTGTATCTAATAAATTAAACGAGAGGGTTTTAGATATTTGGCAAAGTGAGATTTCAAAAGATGGTGTGTATAAAATGCCTACACGAGTTTTTGAAAATCAAATTGCGATAAAAGATAATATTACTCCCTTTTTTCATACACCGACCCAAACCCTTTATTTTAGCTCTAAAAATTTGGGTGGATTAGGGGGGTATGATATTTTTCGAGTTAAACGAACTAAAGAAGGGTGGGGGGCAATTAAAAATGCAGGCTATCCACTTAATAGCGGAGCGAATGATATTTACTTTCGATGGAATGAAGATAGCAAAACAGGTTATTTTTCATCCAATAGAGAAGGCTCATTATCCTTGACAAAAGGAGCGTGTTGTTATGATATTTATGCCTTTAATTGGCAACCACCTGTGGAAAATGAACAACCTGCATTAGAAGAGGAATTAACCATTACGGATGTGGATGAATTAAAATCACCTTCTGATGAAGTAACGACCGAACCGACTGTAGAAGCATTAGTAGAAACGGAAAAGCCAATGCCCCCTATGGATGATAAAACTAGCATATTTGAAGAAACGAATACGGAATTTCCAGAAGAGGTTTTTGTGAAAAACTCTAAATCCAAAGAACAGTTAATAAATAAAAATGTGGAAGTTAAGCCTGTTCCTATAGAACAACCAAAAGTTGAGCAACCCATTACACTTAAACGGACATCTAAAACGAATGAAAAGCCTATTGTCAATAAAAAGCTAATACCTTTGTTGGATTTATTGCCAATTCGACTTTATTTTGATAATGATGAGCCAAGTCCAAATACATTAAGTACAACAACAAATCTACATTATACAGAAACATTTACTCGGTACATTGGACGACAACATGAGTTTATAAAACGATATGCAGGTACTAATGGTGAGGTCGTTCTCCAAAGATTCTTTGCCCTTGAAGTCTATAAAGGACATCAAGATTTAGAATATTTTACAGAGCAAATTTTAAAATTATTGAGACAAGGTGAAACGCTGGAAATTATAATAAAAGGTTATACAAGTCCAAGAGCAGCGAGTCAATACAATACAAATTTATCTAAACGTCGAATTCAAAGTCTCAGAAATTATTTTGATACTTATCAATTTGGACAACTCAAAAAGTATATAAACAATGGACAATTGAAAATAACGGAAACTGCATTAGGGGAAGTAACTGCTCCCTCCACGATTAGTGATAAAATAAGTGACCAACGAAATTCAATTTACAGCGTAGAGGCTTCAAGAGAAAGACGAGTGGAAATTTTGAATGTGAGGTAAGTTTTAAGTAATAGGTATGAAGCCATAAGTATTTTATGACGCTTCAATCGAATCTTCACTTTCAATAGTCGAAAAAAACCTTGGTTTTAGTGAAATAGCCACATTTTGCATCAAAATATTCAATATAGTCTGACTTCTGACCTCTGACAGCGATACCGATAGAGATCGGTAGGTCTGACTTCTCAATTAAATTTTAAAAAATGAATCAAGAAGCACAAGGAATTATAAAAACGCACGTGATTTGGGCAGCAGGAGGTGGATTAATCCCAATTCCTGTCGTTGATTTTATAGCCGTTACAGGTATTCAATTGGATATGTTGCAACAATTATGCGATCTGTATCATGTTAACTATCAAAAAAATCAAGGTAAATCTATTATAGGAGCATTAGTAGGAAGTTCATTGGCTCGTTTAGGGGCATCTGTAGTCAAAGCTATTCCTGTATTTGGCTCTTTACTCGGTGGGGTTTCTATGTCTATCATGTCGGGAGCTTCTACCTATGCTATTGGACAAGTGTTTAATGAGCATTTTAAAAGAGGCGGTGATTTATCCGATTTAGACGTAGAGGATTTTAAGCGGTATTATGAAGAAAAAGTGCAAGAAGGTAAAAAAGTAGCAGAAGAATTACGCAAACAATCGGAGCAAGAAGCCAAAAGTAAAAACCGCACAGATGCCATGCAAGAAAAGCTAGAAGAACTCAATCGCTTGAAAGATAAAGGTTTTGTAACCAGTGAAGAATATGAAAAAATGCGGGAAAAGATTTTAAAAGATTTTATCGGTTAGAATATTGTTCTATACGCTTAAAAGTATTGATATCAACTAAAAAACGAGGGGAAGCACCCCTCGTTTTTAGTTGATACCCTATATTCTCTCTTATAATTTCACAAAGCGTTTGGACTCTACTGTACCATCTGCTCGTTTGATGACGATTACGTATTGCCCTGCTCGCAAAACACTCGTTGATATTTCCTGTATATCTTCTGTAATTTGATACTCTTGCATGACTTGCCCTAGTAGATTGTAGATAATGGCATAGCCTTTTCCGTTGGTTATGGTTAGGTGGTTGTTTGTGGGATTGGGGGATAGTTTAACACCCTGAAAGAGTTCAAAGCTATTTGAAAAGAAGTCATTTACAATGGAAACTTGTGATTGGTTTATTAAATCTTTTTGGGAAGAACCAAGATGCGAAAGAGTATTACAGCTTACAGTTGGTGATGTTATAAAAATACTAGTATTAAAAATACAGGGGTTACAATTAGGGTTTGTCCATCCATTTCCCCAATTACTAGAATAGGGAGGGTTAGAGTTTGCAACATCATTAAAATAATTAAATCCAGTTGAGGGGGAATATTCTATTGGTTTGTAACAATCATGGCATAAATTATTGGATACTTCAAGATAATCAATAACTGTATTATTATTCTGTCCTTGAGCAAAAAATATTGCTTGTTCACTATTATAAAAATAATTGTCAGTTATTTTTATATTTTCAAAATCATTGTCTCTTGTACCATAGGTTGTGCGTACAAAGCGTATACTAAATGATTTTAAATAATTATTAGTTGTACCACCAATATTAATATCGGACAATCCAAATAATGTGTGCTCAAATAAGTTATTACTTATTAACAATGTTTCACTTTTATTAGTAATAAACCCAACATTATGTGGAGCAATATAAATTCCTATTTCTTCCTTTTTATAAATAGAAGAATTTGGATCAATATCTCCAGAGAATGAAATTTCATTATTCAATATTTTTATATTTTGAAATCGTTCTCCTATGATTATTCCCCTAATGTTTTCAAAACTACCAACCTCACGAGCACCATATTCTAATGCTATAGAATTATTGGCAATAGTAATATTCATTAAAACATCATCTCTATCAGGGCTATCACCAATATGTGTAGTTGCTCTAAGTTCAACTCCGATTGAGACCCCCATTATCTGATTGCATGTAATTTCAACATCACGGTTATAAGCTAAGATTCCAACAATTTTTTTATCTACTTTTGTTTTAAAGTTGAAGTTAGTAGCTACGTTAGTTGGTTCGTTTGTATTAGGTATGAACTTAATAACATTACCTTTTATATAAACATTCTTACTAATTGCACTAGTGTAGGGCAAATTTTTAGGAGAACAATTGTTAGAATAGTTTGACCAAGAGAGCGGTGCTGTGTCAATACCTTTCATGATAATTGCTCCTTCTCCATCTCCTGCATTAATAAGCCTGTTATTTTCTATGTTGCAATCAACAGCTTTTACATATATAGCACTTGCTCTACGAGCAGATGGATGAGTTTTATTATCTGAATATACATTAGATATTGTATTGGCTCTTATGGATACTGATTCACATCCTATTACCATTAAAGCAGCACCTCCATTTTCGTTTGTTGAGTTTTGCCAAATACAATTAGAAACCACATTATTTTCTATCTTGATATTTTTTCCATCACTAAAGATATTACCTGCACCAATCTCCACTACTGCTACTCTAGCATTATTATCTAAATAGATATTACTAATGCAATTATTATTAATATCTATGTTTCGAATTTTTCTTTGCTTAACTCTCATTACAGGACCCCAAAAATTGGTAAAAGTTGAATTTTTTACATGAAAAAAAGTACATCCATCTTCAACTATTGGATCACAAACTCCATGTCCCGAAGAATAAATAAAAGTTGTACAATCACTTACTTGAATATTGTCCGCATCCATTGAGTAAAGAACATCCCGACTACCTGTAGTAAATACTAAATTAAAATTTCTAATAGAAATATCTTTTAAGAAAATAGAAGTAGGCTCAGATACGCTTTTTCAATGGACTTAT
>CAYLSF010000618.1:0-4978 GCA_964385675.1 uncultured Saprospiraceae bacterium | reverse complement strand
ATATTCATATAAGTTATCTTGATGATTTTTTTTGGTATATACACCTTCCATCCATTTTCCCATATTATCTCCATCAAATATCATCAAAGCGTAATATCTATTTTGTAGAGAAATCCCATTCTTCCTAGCTAATTGTTGAAGTTGTTCAAAAATATCTCTTATTGTTTCTATATTATTAGCTTGATTATGTCTTTTTACATGCTTTAATACCTTATTCGTTACATTTTCTTCAAAGAAGTATTGATCATCCTCTTTTTCTAGCACCCGAATTAAAATTCTAGCAGCCGCATCTTTACGTTCTAGTTCTTTTAAATTTTTAAGCAAGGCAATTTTAGCTGTTGAAGGAAAAGCGTCAGTCCCCCTAAACCTTTTATAAAAAGATATAGCACTCAGCCCTTCATTTGTTTTAATATGTACTTGTTCTGTATGTAACTCAACCGCATACGGATTCCATCTAAAATGAGCAGAAGTTCTAGGTGTCCCTTTACCAAAAAATAAGGCATTATTTTGACCATCTAAACTACACTTACGACCATATTTATCTCCTAATTGCTCAAAAGGACGGACTGCTTTTACCGCTCCCATAATTCGTTCTAGTCGTTGGTAGTCTTTAATTGAATAGGAATCGGTTATTGGTTTAAATACCCAATAAATCTCAAGGTGCTGTAGAAGTTGTAGAATAAATTTATCTTGAATATTATTGATCGCTTCTGTAAAGTTTAGTTTTTCCTTTGACTTTTTAATTGCTTTTTGCGACTCTCCTTTATCATTTAGTTCCTCTATCTCTTTATTAAAAGTGTTTTCCATCTTCACTTGCTCTTTATCAAGTGTATCTAAAGCATTTTGAACAAATCTATCTCTAATAAATTTTTCTATTGTTTTACCATAATCGTCAAGTTCACTAGTCTCCTTTTCAATTATAGCAACAAAACGATTTGGTACATCACTAGCATTTGGATTCGGAAAGACAATCTTTTCTTTACCCACCTTATTTATAGCTGCTTTTATTAAATCAATCAAGATTTGACTACCTGAGTATAAGTCCCTTGTCTTTCTAGCTTGTGCTATAAAAGATTGTACAGGTCCGATTGTGAATAGGAATAGGTGTTTTTTCATATTGAGTATATATGATTAAAATTTTGCCTAAGTGTTGAAATAAACGGTTTTAATGTTTCTTTAGTTTCATTTAAATATTCTGTAAAAAATTGAATTAGTTTTTCTTTAGAAGAAAAATCTTCTAATTCTATGCGAACTATTTCTATTGCATCTCGTCGCCTTCTATTTAATTTTTCAGCATCAAGTGATAAACGATGAATAGTATAATCAACTTGTTTTTTTTCTAATTCATTACATTTATTGCTTGCAGATATATAACCTTGCTCGTACGAAAATAAATGGACAATATCATCATGTGGATTTAGTAGTAAATTATAATCTATTATTCTATTTGAATGATAAGGCTTCCCCTTTTTATGACCACATGTGATATTTTCAATCCGCTTCTCTCTTTTTTCACTAGACTCCTTTGAGTTTGTAGCATCCTTATCTCCCCCACAAGAAGCAATAATATTATTTTTATAATCTAGTGAATGAATACCATGAATTTTAATATCATCCTGTTCAAAAAAATGTTCATTATGAGAATATTTAAATAAGGTTTGAGGGTTTTGTGATGAGATACTCCCCTCACAATAACAACACAGCCCTTTCTGACTTTCAAGTAATTTCCGTCGTATTGATCTCTTTTGTTTCTTACTTAAATCCTTATAGGTTTTACCACTTTCTATTTTAAGGTTTATTTGATTTTGTATAGATTCTGGTAATTCATATTTAGTTATTTGTCTCATCTATTTAAAAATTTAAATCGTTCTAGTGCAAAATTGATTCTCATCATATCAGAACTATTAGGGTCTAACTGATCAATAATCTTTTTAAGATCTTTTCCTTCTGTTGTATTATGACGACCATTTCTAATTAGAAAAATATATCTTTCTACGCTAGGATTTTTAGGATCAACATCCATTAATTCTGATAATATATAGTCGCTACTATGTCCAGAAGCATGAATTTTAAGAATAGCTTGTCCATTTTCAATAGAATAATTCTTTGGAATAACTAATTGGTTATTTTCAATCATTGGTGATACACTTGTTATAAAAGGACTATGCGTTGTTCCTACAAATTGTATCCTATTAAAAATCTTTAATAGTCTTTGCATTATTTTTCTTTGCCAATTAGGATGCAAATGCAAGTCAATTTCATCTATCAAAACAATACCTTGACCAACTTTTAATGGATTTTCAACTTTAGGATTTAATTCTATCATTCGAATAGCCAAATCTCCCACTAATGCAATCAAGTGTTTTTCTCCAGATGATAGTTGTCTAAGTGATAGTGGTGTAGGTAATGTTTCATGTGGTAATTGTTTATCTATTTTAAGGTCAAACTCCTTGATGGAACTATCATAATCAATGACTAGGTTAGAATAAGTTGCCGACTCATCATTTAAAACCCCTAAAATTGCTTGTTTTACGATTAAAATATGTTGTGCTTCTTCTATTCTGTAAGGGATAATTTGTCCTTCATCGTCTTTAAGCGGAATGGTTTGTGTTTGATTTTTTAAAATATCTGCTGCTGTATAATTGCCTTCAAAAGTGTTGATTTGAATTTCATATAGTTGCTTTAAAATATTATTATTGGCTAATTCCTGCTTTGCCCTAAACCAATTGTATAAGGTATTTAGGGTAAAGGTTGTTGGACTTAATACCTCTCCGTACAAATTCTCTAATTCTAATTTAAAATTAGGTAAATGATGTGTATTCGAATTTGTACTTGTAGAACCATAATAGGCAAATATTGGTAGCGGTTGTTGTTTATTATTCCACTGATTTTGAAGTGAAATAGACAATTCATTCAGTACATTATCGGTTTCTGTAAACTTTGGACGTTGCTCGCTTTTATTATACTCCAACGTACTTTCTAATGTCAATCCACTATAATTTGCTGCATTCCATAACACTTCACTTTCACTTGTAAACGTTTGGGAATCGATATCTTTTATCCATTTATCATTTTCATACCTAGCAATTTTAAACTCATCCGCTGAACTAATTTTTAGTTCTGTATCAACAATAAACTCATGTTCCCCAATAATAAGAGACCAATCATCATCTAAACTATCATAACGTAAGTGTGCTTCTTCACCATCATATAAATCTTTAATTTCGTCATTGAGATAAATGATGATAGCATCTAATTCTTTTAAGGTTGCTTTTTCTAAATATTCAAAAGTGGTACTAAAACTACAATTTAATAAGGCAGCAATCTGACTATTTTTCACATCTGTTGGAGCGATGGAAGAAACACTATCTTCCTTTCCTAAAATTACACTATTCACAATCCGCTCCAAGAATAAAGCAACACCATCCAAAAGCGTTGTCTTACCACTACCATTATCTCCAATGATAATCGTTAGTCTTTCATCAAAATCAATAATAATATCACTCGCTCCCCTGTAGTTTTGAAGTCGTAAGTTCTTGATATGAATACTCGGTATAAATATATTTTCTTCCATTAGTTGTTATCGCTTTAATATTGCATTTACAAAATCTTGCTGCAAAGATAAACTAACATTGTATTTATACTTATTTGTCGCAATATTCAAAGTAGTTACAATAGGAGCTACCCCCTCAATAACAGAGACATAAACAGAAGAACTCATTCTACCGCCTCTTGCCCTACCTATAGTTGCTTCATATTTACGATAATCCCTTTCATGAAATATATGAGTTGTTTTACTTATATCCATTGTCACATCCGACGTTTTATCTTCATCATATCCAATTGCAATAGAACGAATACATCCATATTCTCCCAAAGCACCTGAATAAGTATTAGAAATATAATCATTAGATAAAGCAAAGAATTTTGAAAACTTTTGAATGTGATTATAAATTTCAGAAAGCGTTGTAGGTTGTCTGCAATTTACATCACTTGCATTTGTTATTGTTGCACTTCCCATTCCTCTTCTAGCCCTTTTTCCAAATCCTCCTAAAGTAGCCGTCAATAAAAACAAAGATTTTAAATGCTCAAAATCAAATAATAATGCATTATTTAATTTTACTATTCTCGTTAAAGATAGTTTTACTTCTATTTTTGTTCTCCGAGGAGTAAAAGCATACTGCTTCATAAATTTTTTATGTGGTACAGGAAATTCTATACCTTGACTATCCTCAATTATTCTAGCTCTAACAATCACAGTACTTCTTCCACCACTCGCACTCCCAAAAATAGCCGATTCTCGTTCCTTTAACACCTTCAAAGGCAAATGCCCATGTAAAGCCCGCCACCAAAACCGCAACGCCCCTTTAATACTAGGCGGACGCAATTCAGGCGTTTGACCATCTGCTCCTGCTAAAAACATAGGGGTAATTACTTCACATTCAAATGTTATAGATTGCATATTAGTATGTCTATATTTTAATTATATCATTATCGTAAATATTCACTAGCCTCTAGTACCAAATCATAAGTACCTGAGGAATTGTAATTATAAACCGAAGGGCGATACAAATTTCCAATGACACATCCCATGGTAAATGTTAAAGAAGAGGGTGCAGAAAGGAAGATATGTAAATTCGGTCTAGGTTTATGGTTATCATAAATCCAATTCACTAAGTTTGAAAAGTCCTTTACTAAATTTGTCCATTCTGATCTAGACTTAGGATCTAGATGTTTACTATTCGATTTAATAACATAAATATTTGATTTAATACCCTGTTTATTTAGATATTCTTGAACGAGACTAGCACAAGGTCGGGTCACTTCTACTACAATTGCTACATTCGTTTTAAATGCTATATTCTGTTCTCCATAGAAAGGTGTAATTTGAGATGTTTTTATTTTTTCAAAATGTTGTTTTACTTCTAAAGCTCTCCCCTCTTTGAGTATTGACATTAAAGATTTAGTAATTTTAAGC
>CAYLSF010000617.1:0-4984 GCA_964385675.1 uncultured Saprospiraceae bacterium | reverse complement strand
ATTTTTATCGTATTATCCAAAAATTTATGCCTATTTTTTTATGCGATTGCCATAACGAGAAAGTATTTTAAATTATTATATTACGATTTTGTATATATTTTACACTAAAATGTATAGCTATAATTTAAATATTTAGTAATTTGCTATGAATTTAGGAAATTTCTAAATATTTAAATCATTATAGTACATTAGGCAACTTTAAACATAAAATCACACTATACACCATCGGTTCATTTGTTGAAATAAATTACGTTCCAGAAAATCTATAATTATCAAAACTTATGATGAAAAAAGCACTTACTGTTACGAATATTTGTCTCCTGCTGTTGGTCATTTTTTTAGGCTCTACTTGTACCCCTACCAAAATTGGAAGTGGCTCGGGAGATGATGGTGATCATAAATATACCAATAAGCTTATTACTCAAAATAGCCCTTATTTACTTCAGCATGCACACAATCCTGTTAATTGGTATCCTTGGGGAGAGGAGGCTTTAGCAAAAGCCAAAGCGGAAAATAAAATGTTGATTATCAGCGTAGGATATGCTGCTTGTCATTGGTGTCATGTTATGGAAGATGAGTCTTTTGAGGATTCTACGGTGGCTGCTATTATGAATGAGCATTTTGTAGCTATCAAAATAGATAGAGAGGAAAGACCTGATATTGATGATATCTATATGACGGCTTGTCAATTGGCTTCAGGAAAGAGCTGTGGGTGGCCGCTAAATGCGTTTGCCTTACCTGATGGACGACCTTTTTGGGCAGGTACTTATTTTCCAAAAGATCAATGGCAAAAAGTTTTAAGCTATTTCATTAGTGAACGAGCCAAAAATCCTAGTAAGGTAGAAGATTGGGCAAATGATGTGACGAATGGAATTCGATCACTAGAAAATCTTTCCATGAATCCAGCACCAGAGGAATTTACCATGGATAAACTAAAAACAATTACTTCAAAGTTTCTAGATAATGTTGATTTCAAAAAGGGGGGGAAAAAGGTAAGTGTTAAATTTCCTTTGCCGAATAACTATCAATACCTATTGCGTCAATATACCTTAAACGAAGATAAAAAGGCTTTACAAGCTGTTGAGGTTACATTGAATAATATGGCAAATGGTGGAATTTATGATCATTTGGCAGGTGGATTTGCTCGTTATGCTACAGATGAAGATTGGAAAGTTCCTCATTTTGAAAAAATGTTATACGATAATGGACAACTGGTTTCTTTGTATGCAGAAGCCTATCGAGCCACTAAAAACCCATTATACAAAAAGGTAGTTTATGATATTTTAAACTTTGTTCAACAAAATTTAACCTCTCCAAAAGGTGGTTTTTATTCGTCATTAGATGCGGATTCTGAGGGAGAAGAAGGAAAATTTTATGTGTGGACAAAAGCGGAAGTTGATGCCATTATTACCGATACGAAGAAGGCTGATATTTTTAACATTACTTATAATATTACCACTAAGGGGAATTGGGAAAATGGCAAAAATATACTACATAAAACAAAGTCGAATGCTGAGTTAGCGAAGTTATTTCAATTGAGTGAAACGGCTTTGGAAACAATTTTGGATGAATGTAAAGTACAATTATTAGCAGAGCGAAATAAACGAGTTCGTCCTGGGTTAGATGATAAGGTTCTAGCATCGTGGAATGCCTTAATGTTGAAAGGATATGTAGATGCTTACCGTACGTTCAATGATCCTCAATTTCTGACGATTGCAACGAAAAATGCTAACTTCTTGGTAAAGGAAATGATGCAAAAAGATAATCGTTTGGAGCGTAATTATAAAGATGGTCGTACTTCTATTAATGCCTTTTTGGATGACTATGCCTTAGCGATTGATGCTTTTGTTGCTTTATATCAAGCCTCTTTTGATGAAACATGGTTGTACAAAGCAAAAGGTTTATCGGATTATGTAATTCAGCATTTTTATGATGCTAAGACAGGAATGTTTTATTATACTTCGGATTTAGATCCACCTTTGGTCACTCGTAAAAAAGAAATTGCAGATAATGTAATTCCAAGTTCTAATTCTGTATTAGCAAAAAATCTTCATTATTTAGGGTTATACTACTTTAATGATGATTATATCAATAAATCCAAAACGATGTTGAATAATATGATCAATACCGTTATTGATGCAGAACAGCCTAGTTTTTATTCTAATTGGTGTACTTTATTAACAGATTTTGTTCATCAACCATTTGAAGTAGCTATTGTAGGAAGTGATTATGGTAATATTCGTCAAGAGATGGATGAGCATTTTATTCCTAATATGGTTTTATTGGGTGGTAAAAAAGAAGGTACACTAGAGTTATTAGATGGAAAATTGATAGATGGAGAGACGACGATTTATGTCTGTAAAGATAAAGTATGTAAACTTCCTGTAAACACCGTAAAGGATGCACTAGAATTGATGGAAGAAGAATGGTAGTATTGCGGTGATAGTTAACCGTATTAATACTAAGGAACAGTTCAAAAATAATCCCGATAGCTATCGGGATTATTTTTGAACTGTTCCTTAGTATTAATACGGTTAACTATCACCGCAATACTACCATTCTTCTTCCATCAATTCTAGTGCATCCTTTACGGTGTTTACAGGAAGTTTACATACTTTATCTTTACAGACATAAATCGTCGTCTCTCCATCTATCAATTTTCCATCTAATAACTCTAGTGTACCTTCTTTTTTACCACCCAATAAAACCATATTAGGAATAAAATGCTCATCCATCTCTTGACGAATATTACCATAATCACTTCCTACAATAGCTACTTCAAATGGTTGATGAACAAAATCTGTTAATAAAGTACACCAATTAGAATAAAAACTAGGCTGTTCTGCATCAATAACGGTATTGATCATATTATTCAACATCGTTTTGGATTTATTGATATAATCATCATTAAAGTAGTATAACCCTAAATAATGAAGATTTTTTGCTAATACAGAATTAGAACTTGGAATTACATTATCTGCAATTTCTTTTTTACGAGTGACCAAAGGTGGATCTAAATCCGAAGTATAATAAAACATTCCTGTCTTAGCATCATAAAAATGCTGAATTACATAATCCGATAAACCTTTTGCTTTGTACAACCATGTTTCATCAAAAGAGGCTTGATATAAAGCAACAAAAGCATCAATCGCTAAGGCATAGTCATCCAAAAAGGCATTAATAGAAGTACGACCATCTTTATAATTACGCTCCAAACGATTATCTTTTTGCATCATTTCCTTTACCAAGAAGTTAGCATTTTTCGTTGCAATCGTCAGAAATTGAGGATCATTGAACGTACGGTAAGCATCTACATATCCTTTCAACATTAAGGCATTCCACGATGCTAGAACCTTATCATCTAACCCAGGACGAACTCGTTTATTTCGCTCTGCTAATAATTGTACTTTACATTCATCCAAAATTGTTTCCAAAGCCGTTTCACTCAATTGAAATAACTTCGCTAACTCAGCATTCGACTTTGTTTTATGTAGTATATTTTTGCCATTTTCCCAATTCCCCTTAGTGGTAATATTATAAGTAATGTTAAAAATATCAGCCTTCTTCGTATCGGTAATAATGGCATCAACTTCCGCTTTTGTCCACACATAAAATTTTCCTTCTTCTCCCTCAGAATCCGCATCTAATGACGAATAAAAACCACCTTTTGGAGAGGTTAAATTTTGTTGAACAAAGTTTAAAATATCATAAACTACCTTTTTGTATAATGGGTTTTTAGTGGCTCGATAGGCTTCTGCATACAAAGAAACCAGTTGTCCATTATCGTATAACATTTTTTCAAAATGAGGAACTTTCCAATCTTCATCTGTAGCATAACGAGCAAATCCACCTGCCAAATGATCATAAATTCCACCATTTGCCATATTATTCAATGTAACCTCAACAGCTTGTAAAGCCTTTTTATCTTCGTTTAAGGTATATTGACGCAATAGGTATTGATAGTTATTCGGCAAAGGAAATTTAACACTTACCTTTTTCCCCCCCTTTTTGAAATCAACATTATCTAGAAACTTTGAAGTAATTGTTTTTAGTTTATCCATGGTAAATTCCTCTGGTGCTGGATTCATGGAAAGATTTTCTAGTGATCGAATTCCATTCGTCACATCATTTGCCCAATCTTCTACCTTACTAGGATTTTTGGCTCGTTCACTAATGAAATAGCTTAAAACTTTTTGCCATTGATCTTTTGGAAAATAAGTACCTGCCCAAAAAGGTCGTCCATCAGGTAAGGCAAACGCATTTAGCGGCCACCCACAGCTCTTTCCTGAAGCCAATTGACAAGCCGTCATATAGATATCATCAATATCAGGTCTTTCCTCTCTATCTATTTTGATAGCTACAAAATGCTCATTCATAATAGCAGCCACCGTAGAATCCTCAAAAGACTCATCTTCCATAACATGACACCAATGACAAGCAGCATATCCTACGCTGATAATCAACATTTTATTTTCCGCTTTGGCTTTTGCTAAAGCCTCCTCTCCCCAAGGATACCAATTAACAGGATTGTGTGCATGCTGAAGTAAATAAGGGCTATTTTGAGTAATAAGCTTATTGGTATATTTATGATCACCATCATCTCCCGAGCCACTTCCAATTTTGGTAGGGGTACAAGTAGAGCCTAAAAAAATGACCAACAGCAGGAGACAAATATTCGTAACAGTAAGTGCTTTTTTCATCATAAGTTTTGATAATTATAGATTTTCTGGAACGTAATTTATTTCAACAAATGAACCGATGGTGTATAGTGTGATTTTATGTTTAAAGTTGCCTAATGTACTATAATGATTTAAATATTTAGAAATTTCCTAAATTCATAGCAAATTACTAAATATTTAAATTATAGCTATACATTTTAGTGTAAAATATATACAAAATCGTAATATAATAATTTAAAATACTTTCTCGTTATGGCAATCGCATAAAAAAATAGGCATAAATTTTTGGATAATACGATAAAAAT
>CAYLSF010000616.1:0-4987 GCA_964385675.1 uncultured Saprospiraceae bacterium | reverse complement strand
CGTAACAGGTTCCCTCTTTTTAATTTTGTGATTTTTTTAGAATTTTATCAAGGTAATAAAATTATAAGTAGTAGTCAAAAAAATAAATCGAATATAGGCGATTGAAATTAAATGAATACACATCAATTTCTGAGGTATGTAATTGGTTTAATTTCACCACAGATTAGTATCGATTACATGACCTATTTTTTATAAATTGAATTGTATCTGCTTAATTTGTAAATCCCGAAAGCCCTGTCGGCAGACAGGCAGGTTTCGGGAGTGGCTTTTTAAATCAAAAATTATGATAGCACAATTAGTCCAAATTAGTAAAAATATACCCTTAAAATCCTATGATTCAACCAAATCATGGTCCATTGATTATTTCCATCATACCAAAGGTAAATCACCAATTGAAGCAGCAATAATAGGCGGATTTATGAGTCAGCAATTTGATTTTGCTTTTATGGCAGGCTATCAAGCAGCATTGGATTTTATGTTTCCAACTATTGCTCCAAATAAAATAAAAGCCTTGTGTGTGAGTGAAGCGAAAGGTGGACATCCGAAAGCGATAGAAACGACTTTAGTGAATAATCAAGTGAAAGGTTTAAAAACTTATATTACAGCAGGAACAGAGGTAGAAGAAATATTGATATTATGCAAAACCAATGAAGTTATCAATGGCAGACCCTTACTCAAAATGGTGCATCTATCGGCAACCACAGATAATATGGAGTTAACCAATTTTGAATTGAAATTTATGAAAGCCATAAAACATGGTAAATTGAAATTGGATAACGTAAAAATTGAGGACAGCCAGATTTTAGAAGGAGATGGTTTCGCTAAATATACAAGACCGTTCCGAACGCTTGAAGATATTTGTATCCATACCGCCCTTCATGGAATGTTATTGCGACAAGCCATAGATAGCAATTGGTCGGCAGCGCTACGAGATAAATTGGTATTGAATATATTTACCCTAAAAAATTTAATCGACTTACCGCTCAATGCTCCTGAAACGATTTTATTGGCTTCAACTTATCAACAACAATTTAGTGCGTTATTGCCAGCAATTGAAGAAGCTGTAAAAGCACATAGTCCTACTGAATTTCAAGTAAATTGGGCTTTAAATCGACGGTTTTTAATGATGGGTGAAAAGCTTAAAGCAATGCGATTAGAAAAGGCTCGGAAAGGGCTTTTTGAATATAATTAAACACATGGACACATGAGAACACATAGTAAAATAAACTTTGTGTTCTCTGTGCCTTCTCCGTGAACTCTGTGTCCTAAACCTCCACAATTAACCCCTCATTCGGCGACATTTTACCTTCACAAACCGCAGCATGAATTTCCGCTAATCCCTCAATACCATTAACCGTTCTATAGGTCAACCATTTTTTAGTTTTAGCCGCAGTACTCATTAGAAATGCTCCTGTTTTCTGATCAAATTTTGCTGCACCCCATTCCTTAATCCGTCTTCCAATGTGACCAGGTGCGAAGAAAAACTCACTTCTTGACTTGATAATACCTGGTCTAGGTTTAGCATTTGACCAGTGTGTCATCCCAACATTAATCGTCCACTTCATATTATCGCCTAAGGCTTCATGTAGTTTAACCATGAGCTTGGCATTACCCGACATATCGACAATTACGGTTGGAATAGAAGTATCAATTGTATCAATATCTTTATAAGTAATAGACTCATCATACAAGTCCAGACTTTTCACCATTTCAACGTTACGTTGCGAAGTCATTCCAATGACTTTGGGTGAATTGTCATCTGCTTTTAGGGCATAACCGAGTCCCGTAGAAGTTTTACTAGAGGCACTTAGAATGATGATTTGTTCCGCACCATACCATTCTTTTAGTTGGAGGGCATCCCAAATACAATAAGATGTCAAATGTAAGGGAAATAATAACATTCGTTCTCTATCGAAAGCAGGATTGTAATGAGCTTCATTCAATACCCGACGATATAAATTATAGCCCGCAGGTAATTTAGAGCGATGTTCTGCACCATCTATAAAACGTTGACCTTTTACGCCAACAGGTTTCATTTTCAAATATTTAGCCGGTGGAAAATAGCCAAAAATACGGTCACCCACAGGAATAGACCCTAAATTAGATTCTACCACTTCTGCAAATCCCCAAACAGGAATTACGCCCCAGCCATTAGTTTGTTCTCCCACAGGTGGGAAGAATTTCCAGTAACCAATCATATCACCGGCTACGGCATAAGTGATGTTGTTAGCAGAATAAGCGAATTTGTCAATTTTAACCAATACTTCTCCTTCTGCTAAATCGAAATCCGTTTGAGGTGTCTCTCTCAAGCGACTTTTGAAGAACATTTCTTTATATACTTGTAGCTGTGGATTTTCTAATTTGGGTTGTGTTTCTGCTTCAAGTTCTGCTTTAAATTGATGTAACTTCATCAAGGCAGGTAGCATATTTGTTCTTAGCTTTTTCAATAATGCCATTTTTGTCTCATCTGTCTTATCGACTTGTGCTACAATTTTACGAAAACCATCTAAGCGATTATCTCTTACCCAAGCTTTGAGTTTTTTATCTTTTGACCATGCAAATTGATTTTCCATCTGTGCTGCCGTCATCGGAATCCAATCAATATCTCGATTTGGCAATGGTACAACTTGACTGAGTTTATTTTTAGTTTTATCATCCTTGTAGTTCGCTTCTAGGTAAGCAATAACAGAAGCACTAAAAACAGGTTGATACGCTCGAATCGTTTGAGGGGTAATGACATCCCCTGCAAAAACGGGTTTGGTATTTAAATTGGTAATTGCACTCGCAGAGCAATCTACGTGAATATGGTTCGGAGAAGTTGGAATGGTGCCTTTATCTAAAATAATTTCATTAGCCTCAATACGCTGTACGCGACCTAAGCGGACGATATTTTTAATGCGTTGCAATTGTTCTAATTCCAATGGACTCACCGTACCACCATGAAATATTTTAGGTTTGACATTTTTATCTACCCTAAACATAATACCTTTATCCTCCAATCGCTCAAACAAATCATCAATAGAAGTCGCCTTAGCGATAGCTTCCATTTGATTGGCTTGAGCTCCAAAGACCGCCTCAAAATAATCCATACCTGCTTGTACATTCGCTCGATTCGTCCACCAAGAATCTCTAGAGACTATCCAAGTGATTTTATCGGGATCAACTCGATTTTGCAACAACCAAAGACAAGCATCTACACCTGTTTTTCCTCCTCCAACAACTACAAATCCAGCAGGTGGAGTTTTAATTTTTACCAAATCATTGATGGGCATAAATTGTACGCCATCCGCAATTTTAAAATTTGGGGTATGCGTAGAAGGTACACTTGTATTTAAATAGGTACAATCCACCAATTTTTTATTCACTTTGACTTGATATTGCTCCCCTGTTACCATCGATTCAAACTCAAAGTTACCTTTGTAATTGCACAACGGGAAATATTGGACTCGACCCGTTGGTAAAAATGTATGTAACATCACTTCTTCAAAATAGGCACTCACTTCAGCACCTGAAGCTAAGTCATATAAGCCCTTATTTAAGCCTACTTTATCAATTCTATTTTTGCTTAATTCTTTAGAGGGTACACCATAAAATTGAGAAGGTTGGTGTAGGGTCACAAAAGGATACGCCATATTCCAGTGTCCACCAGGTTTTGCATAGCGATCCACCATAATGATATTGGCATCAGTTTCTTCTAATAAAGTATCAACGAAAGCCATTCCCATAGCTCCGCTTCCAACGACTAGGTAATCTGTTTCGAGCATGATTATATGTTTTGATTGAGAGGTCAGATGTCAGACCTCCCGATAGCTATCGGGATCATTGTCAGAAGTCAGAAATAAAATATTAGATCCTCTGACTTCTGACAGCTTTGCGGTTTGTCTTCTGACTTCTTCCATAATTGATAGAACAAAGTAACAACCTTTACTTATCGAATTCCTTGATGTAGGTTAATTAATTAGGATTGCGTTAATTTTTTTCGGATTCGACTGAGGGATTCTGGCTTGATACCTAAGTAAGACGCAATATATTTTAAAGGAATGGTGTGAAATAATTTCGGATAGCGATTTTGTAAATCCACATAACGCTCAGTGGCAGACATCGTTAACAGTGCAATTTCTCGTTCTTCTTTTCTTCTATAAATCCGCTCGGCATTTAATCGACCAATCCGTTCTGCATTTTTATATCGGTCGCATAATCGATCTAAATTGGTTTTAGAAACGGATAGAACCGTTACAGGACTCAGGGCTTGTATTGCCATCAAAGAAGGACGTTGACTTAAAAACGAATAATAGGCACTTACATAATCATTCGGAAACATAAAGGCAACTGAAATTTCTTCTTCATTCTTACTATAAAATCCTCGACACGCTCCTTTTTGTATCATGGATAAATACCGCTCGGTTTGTCCCATTTTACATAGGAATTCCCCTTTTTTAAAAGAGCGTTCTACAATGCATGCTTCTATGGCTCCCCATTCTTCTTCTTGAAGGGGGACTAAGCGTTCAAAGGCTTGTCGGAGTATGTTGGTGTTGCTTGACAAGTTTTGTTGGTTTATGGATTTGTGTATGATTTTGAGGGTAAATTTAGGGAATTTACTTTTATGATCATTTGCTATTTATCACTTAACCTATAAAATGCGTATTTTTGGAAAAAGAAATTTTTGTTTATGAAAATCACTCAATTACATTTACAAAATTATCAACAGTTTAAGAACCTGAAGTTGGATTTTACGCATCCAAAGACGGGACAACCTTTAAATCGAGTTTGTTTTATTGGTAAAAATGGAACGGGGAAAACGACGATTTTAGATAAGCTTAACACTATACTAAAAGGTGTATTGACAGATAGCTATTTTAATGTTGTTCTTTTTAAAAAGGAATCACATATTGAACGAGAGGGGCTAGTTGAGTTTAATATCATGGTAGAAGATAAAGACGTTAGTGCAGGACTAGTGCAAAGTAATCAGGTTAGTTTTATATATTCT
>CAYLSF010000615.1:0-4988 GCA_964385675.1 uncultured Saprospiraceae bacterium | reverse complement strand
CTAATGTGTAGATTTCGTCATTATTGATTGTTCTATTTTCAATAGTTTGACCAATAGCGTTTACTACAGTTAATTGCTTCTCTTTGTTGATTGCATTGTCACCAAAAGTAATATTTACAAAATCACGTACTAAGTTTGGTTGAATAGTAAATAAGCTAGCATCAACAGTTAACTTTCTTGTACTTGTGAAAGGCTGCCCGTAAGCTACATTATCACAGTAGTAAGTTGTATTCATACCTGCTGTTCCGAAGTTGTAGAAAATAACCACTTTGTCATAGGTATTATTTAGGTCAATAGTTCCATTTGTAGATTGAGATAAATCAAACTCTAAATTTTCCCATGCACCACCTGTAGTTGTAGTTGCTTGTACTTCAGCAAAAATCTGATCATTAGAAGCATCCTCTACTTTTAATAAGATAGGTGTACCTGCATTTGGTGCCCACACATCTACATACATTTTTTGATTAGTTGCTGTAAATGGGATAGCACTTGCTAATCCATCAGCACCTAATACCGTACCTGCCCATACTTGAGAACCCATAGGTTTAGTAGTTTGTGCTACTAAATTATTTGGATCTGTTGGATCGACTACTACCATTGTAGGCATGTAAGGCGTATTAATATCACCAAAGTCAGCAAAGTTGTAGTCAATATTAACCGTATCTTCAAAAGTAATTGGTAAAGATGGCTTAACCTGTGTAACAGGAGGCATTACAAACTCAATATCATCCCAGTAATAAGTTTTACCTGCACCAGCAGTACCGAAATTAAAGAAAATGACAATTTTGTCATACGTTTGCATTAGATCAATACTTCCATTCAATGGAGTAGAAAAATCAAACTCTAAAGTTTCCCAAGCACTCGCCATTGTGGTATTAACATCTAGTTCAGCGAAAATATTCGGATCTGCTCCGTTCTCAACTTTAAGACGTACAGGAATATTCGCATCAGGAGACCATACTCTTACTTTCAATTTTTGCTCTGTAGCTGTAAATGGAATTGGATTAGCAAGATTGTTATCTGCTACCACTGTACCTGCCCATACTGCTGATCCCATAGTTTTCGTAGTAGAAACTACTAAATTAGTTGGATCAGTTGGATCTACAACAACCATAGAAGTAGGAACGGTAGCAGCATTATCACTAAAGTCACGTAAAGCGTAGTCAACAGTAGCCGTATCTTCAAACGTAATTGGTAAATCTGGATCCACCTTCATCACAGCAGGAGCAGAACAAGACGTATCTGCTGAACACGTTCCAAAACAAGTCATCAAAGTCGTATCAGAAAAAACTGGTGGCAACAATCTATCATTGAAGTTAGCAGGTTGAGCACATGGTAAACCACTAATATCTTCCTTAGCACCCCATCCAGAGTTACCATTAATAAAAGTATAGTAACTTGTAAAGCCTTTAGGTTGTCTAGTTGTAAATTCATAAACACCATCTCCGTCCATATCAGACATTGGATTATCACCTGGTACTCCAAAGTTACCACCACCTGCGATATACATTCCTGTTGGATCAACCATAATGTTAGAAGTGTTCAACATAAAGGTAACATCCACAGAGTCCGTAACGATAGTACACGTACCATCACTATCACAAGTACCAAAACAAGCCTTAACGATAGTATCAGAATATACACCTGGTAAAAATCTATCATTAAAGTTTGAAGGATCAGCACATGGTAAACCAGCAATATTTTCTTTGGCACCCCATCCACCATCTCCATTTAGGAAGGTGTAGTGGCTAGAAAAACCAGCAGGCTGTGAGAATGTAATCGTCCAGATACCATTACCGGCATCTGTCATTGGGTTATCAGTAGGGCCACCAAAGCCAGTACCACCACCAATGTACATACCTGATGCGGCAACATTGTTCCCCAACGTAGCTACATTTAACTCAAATGTAATATTTACGTTTTGAGCAAATGCTGTAGCACCAATAAATAGTGCTAAAATTAACGTGTTAAAAATTTTCATAATAAACTTTTGTTTGATTAAAAAATCAAGATTTAATTTGGTAAAAAAATATGAATCGTTTCATCGGGCTGTATCCTGAGTAATGTAAAAATTTATCACCATTTTTTCCCTTAGAAACTTAATCGTAATTCAACGGATGATGTAAGGTCATCCGTTAAATTGTATGTATTATTGAATTTTCACTAGCTTTCTAGTAAAAAATTGTCCATTTTCTAATTGTACTTTCAAAAAGTAATAACCATCTGGTAAATGTGTTAATCCAATTTGTTCTTGTATGTTATTGGTATTTCCTACCGTTTTATTCCAAATGACTTGTCCATTCACATTATAGACCTCCATTTGAATATCTTGTGCTTGTGTTAGTTCAGCTTGAATGTTAAAAATACCTTCACTTGGAATTGGGAATACTTTAACTTTTTCTACGCCTTCAATATCATTTGTGGACACTAACAATGTAAAGTCCATCCAGTTTAAATTAAAAGGTCCTTGTACAATAAGTAACCTCATGGTGTGTCTTCCAGCAGGAATTTGAACATTGGTCGCACTCGTCGTTGTCCATGTTTGCCATCCACCTGTAGGTGAGAAGTTTTGGGTATGGAACGTTGTTCCTACACCATTATCATCTACTAATTGCAATTCTATTACGCCTGAGCCATTTAATGATGCATTTCTAAAATCAATTTGATAAGTACCTGTAGTCGCAACTTCTACATCGTAATCTAGATAATCTTGAGGATCTAAAAATCCAATATTAAAACCTCCTCCTTGATCACTAGCTGCTTCTAATTGAACGCCAGACTCAAAGAAGTAATCTTCTGCTTCAATTTTTCCTGGTATTAAATGGAAGGACGGTAAGGTATTCCGAATATCTTCTAAAGTGAAGGTCTGTAAAGGTGTTCCGTCAATAGCGTTTATCGTATTTCCTGTATATGAAATTTTTAAGACCTCATTAAATTTCATCGTATGGTTTACCGTGAAATAGACAATCCGTGGATTATCTGTATCTACTTGAATATTGGTGATAGATAGAGAATTTCCATTCGCAAAAATGGAGAAGTTATTCGTTCCTGTTGTAAATGAATTAGGGTCAAATTCTTTATTAATATTCATTTGAACCGTATTATCATCTACGGTTACCGCATCCATAAATGTGGTATTAATACCCGAAGTCGTTGTTCCTGTTTGAATAAAATTAAAACTACTGACATTAAACCCTTCGTTATCCACATAGAATTTCAATTTCTTATCCGTCGCTTTCAATATCACATTTTGAATCGTAAAGGTCTGCCAATTTTGCCATCCTCCTGTTCCCGAAGTAGCTGTTACAGGCGTAATAGCTGCATCATCCATTTCAAAATGAAATTGTCCACCACTAGTCCCCGAAGCCGCTCTAACTTCAATATCATATACACCGTCTGCTGCTACATTGACATCGTATAATAACCATTCATCGTTATCTGTCCAACCTACATTAAAACCATTCGTGAAGACATTATCTGTGCATACTTCTATATCAATTCCATCATTTCGATATTGCCATCCATTATTCCAAGCGGTAAAATTATTCGTAGAAACATGATAAGTAGCTACTTGAGGATCGTCATAGGCAACTCCCACAACCCCCATATCATAGTCCGTTGCTATTACTGGTCCCGGTATATCTTGTGTTCTATAGGGTTTCGGCTCGTTAGAATATACTTGACGAAACATGGCATCTATCACATCCTTTTGATACCGACAATTTTCAATTTTTAAATCTTCTGCCAATTGCATGAGCGTAGCTTTTGCAACTGCTGCACTCGGCTGAGGACCATTTCCTTCCCAGTAATCTAAAAGGGCTTGGTATTCAGGTGTTTTCGTTACAGAAAGTGGCCCTGCAATAGATTCTACCTTTTTCAAAGGCCACCATGCCCAACCTATTCCATTACTTTCAAATAATCTAATAGCATCCCTAAACCATACATTTGAATTTTCGCCACTCTCTCCAAAATATAATGGCACATTGTAATTATTTTGAATATCTAATACCCACTGAATATCAGATTGCTCGTTAAACGACCAGTATTTATGAGGACCATAAACCATGTTGTTATCCCAAGGTGGTGTTAAGCCTGTAAAGTCATTGGCAAACCAGTTTCCTTCGATGATGACAATATGATTGGGATCAACTACTCTGATACTATCAATAACTTCTTCATATAAAGTTCGGAGCAAAGTTCCTCCTGGTAAGTTCCAATTCGGTTCGTTTAAGAGGTCATAGGCTGCTACCCACTCTTCATTCACGTAGCGTTCTGCTAGTTTTTTCCAAAGGGCAACCATTTTATCTCTATTGGCTTGACTTTCCCAGAGTGAGGGTTTATTTGGATCGTAATCTGAAATTCCTTCATCGTAACCTTGTCCCCCCGGTGCTGCATGTAAGTCCAAAATCACGTACATTTGATTTTGTTTACACCATGAGACAACGCTATCTGTCAATTCAAACCCTTTAGTTAGCCAAGTCTGTTGTCCTTGTACGGGTTCATCTTCAATAGGAAGGGTAAAAAGATTATAGTGCATGGGTAAGCGAACGGAGTTGAACCCCCAAGATTTTAAAGAGTCTAAATCTTTCTTTGTAAAATGATTCGCTAACCACGCCTCATAAAATAAATCGGTATCTGCTGTACCAATGAGTTGCTCAATAGCTGCTCTAATTTTATGTTGAGCGTTAGCAAAGCTAGCCGTTTGAAGCATATACCCCTCTTGAACCATCCAGCCACCTAAGCCCATACCTCTTAGCAAAATGGTATCTCCATTTTGATTGACTATTGCTTTTCCATTGGTTGTTAAGAAGTTTTGCTGACCATTCAGTTGAAAGCCTAATATAATAAGAAAAAGGGTGTATATACTTTTTTTCATAATTTGGTTTATTTATTGATTTATTGTCTTACTGTCTTATTGCTTTACTGTTTTATCGTTCAAATATTCAATAAGACAATATAGCAATAAGACAATATAACAATTAATTTCT
>CAYLSF010000614.1:0-4990 GCA_964385675.1 uncultured Saprospiraceae bacterium | reverse complement strand
AAGCAAATTTGTAAAATTTATCAAAGCATATGCACTCTTATTCAAAAAGTAGTGTTTTAAAATAAAAAATATTTAAATGTACAAATTTTATTTTTTTGTTAAATATTCAAATATCGTTGGTCGATAGTCGATAGTCGTAATTATTAAATATATAATCAAATGAAAGTAGAGCAAATTTATACAGGATGTCTAGCACAAGGGGCGTATTACATTCAATCCGCAGGAGAAGCAGCGATTATTGATCCATTACGAGAGGTTGCACCATATATTCAAGCTGCTCAAAAAGATGGAGTAGAAATTAAGTACATTTTTGAAACGCACTTTCATGCAGACTTTGTGAGTGGTCATGTTACACTAGCAGAAAAAACGGGAGCAACCATTATTTATGGTCCTAATGCTACACCTAGTTTTAAAGCACATATCGCACAAGATGGAGCGGTATTTAAAGTAGGAAAGGTATTTATTAAAGTCTTACATACCCCTGGACACACTATGGAAAGTTCAACCTTTCTTTTGGCGGATGAAAACGGAAAAGAAACCGCGATTTTCACTGGAGACACCCTCTTTTTAGGGGATGTTGGTCGTCCTGACTTAGCACAAAAAGCGGCACACCTCACACAAGAACAATTAGCAGCTATACTTTTTGATAGCCTTAGAAATAAGATCATGCCATTGCCAGATGATGTAATTGTTTATCCTGGTCATGGTGCGGGTAGTGCCTGTGGTAAAAATATGATGAAGGAAACAGTGGATACCTTAGGGAATCAAAAAATAATGAACTATGCCCTTCGTGCGGATATGACAAAAGAGGAATTCGTCAAAGAAGTAACGGATGGTTTATTGCCTCCTCCAGGGTATTTTCCACTCAATGTAAAACTGAATAAAGAAGGATACGAAAGTATTGATACCATATTGGCGGAGGGAACAAAACCACTTTCGCCCAGAGAATTTGAGGTGATTGCTAATGAGACAGAAGCCCTAATGTTAGACGTACGTTCTAAAACAGCATACAGCGAAGGTCACATTCCAAATAGTATCTTTATAGGGTTAAGTGGAAGTTTTGCACCCTGGGTAGGGGCGTTGATTGTAGATGTACAACAACCGATTATTTTAATTACACCAGAAGGTAAGGAAGAGGAAGCGGTAACCCGCCTATCCAGAGTAGGATTTGATAATACATTGGGGTATCTAAAAGGCGGGATTGAAGCATGGAAAGCAGCAGGAAAAGAAATAGATACGGTGTCAAATATAGAAGCAACCGAATTGGACACAACGCTCAAGATGGTAGATGTTCGCAAACGCTCAGAATTTTTATCTAAACATGTATTGGAGGCTTACAATGCACCATTAAGTGAGCTGAATCAACACTTAGCAGCTTTGCCAAAAGATACCTCTTTTTATGTGCATTGTGGCAGTGGCTACCGCTCTGTAATAGCCGCTTCTATCCTAAAATCAAGAGGCTATCATAATTTAGTGGATATAAAAGGTGGATTTAAAGCGATTAAAAATACCACCATTCCTGTTTCCGATTATGTATGCCCTTCTACGTTATAAGCGTTTTGTTGAGATTTAAGATTTAAATTTTGTTTTGGGTTAAAATAAATGACTTTTGAAGGCATCTTTTGGGATGCCTTTTTTTGTCTGGAAATTATACCATCCTTCTTGGCGAATCTCCATATTTTATCATAATTTTCTTGAATATCCCTCTTTTAGCTTGAGGAATATTTCGTAACCCTATAATAATTTTTTGTAAATTTAGGCTATCATAAGATAGTTCCTTTGCTAATCTATTTGGAGATATAGCAGATCTTTCTTTTAAAAAAAGTCTAAAATGGCTTGTTAATTCCTATGTTGTGCTTCATTATGACAAACCATTAACCAATGATAAAATTCTTTAGAAAAATTAGACATAGTTTACTCTCTGAAAATAAATTCAGTAAGTACCTATTTTACGGATTAGGAGAAATTTTCTTGGTTGTTATTGGAATATTAATCGCTGTTTATATTAACAACTTGAATATAGAGCATAAAAACGAAGAAAAAGAGATTTTATATCTTACGAGACTTACCACAAATTTAGGTTCTGATAAAGACTTGTATGAGTCTATTATGAGTAAAGATAGTTTGATTATTGACACATTAAATCAAGTCAATAAGGATTTAACAAAGTATGTTGAATCCATTACCGACAATGTAAAAGGTTTCGATTTTCTAACCTCGGGATATAAGTTTACTGCCAATAGAACAGTTATTGATAATTTAATATCATCTGGACAAATAGAGTTATTAAGAAGTAATTATTTAGTAGAAAATATTTTAGTTTATTATAGACAAACGGAACATATCGAGAAAACAACTGACGCAGCTATAATTGAGCAAAACATGGAAACAGTAAATAACTTAATACTAAAGTTCAGTTCAAAGAATAAAACGAACCCAGATTATATTGAGTTGCTTCAAAACCATGTTAATTTTAGAATCAAATTAATTGAAAAACAAATAAAGATTTATAATTCACAAAGAAAACTCGCTGAAAAACTGATAGCTAAAATAAATGAAGAAATTGAATTTATTGAAAACGTTTATTAAATAACGAAAGCACAACAATGTATATGCGATAATGCTCCCTAAACGGTCGCACTACGCATATACTTGACCGTTGTAGCCAATTAGAGATAAAATAGCCAACATATTAAACTTAATAAGCTATTGAAAAACACCTGCTTTCAGCTCTACTCCTTCTGATTCTTTGGTCAAATGTAAATGATATTTATCAAGTTCTACATCATTATTCATTTGCAAATTTGAAACGCCAGTCTGTATTATATTATCCATTTTAATATTTGGATTGGGTATATCTACTACACCTTCTCTATTCCAATTTTTAACGAATCCTTTATTAATAATGACCGAATTTGAGAATGGAGAGGAGTATTTAAGGTTTTCTGGACCTATTAAAAAGTTGGCATTATTCACAATTACATTATTGGTAAACGTAAAAGAAGGGTCTTCTCTTCCAAACCAAAATGCACTTTCATACGAACCATATACTATGGTATGTTCGATAGTAAATCCATCAACATTATTAAAAAACAGGACTCCATTTCTACATCCATAAAATATACAATGAGAGATTTTGTTCTTAGGACCGTGAGCCCAAACACCTCCTTGAATTTTAGCAGCTTCTTTATCTCCTATGAAATAACATTGAGATACAACTAAATCTTTCAAATTTGGATCTTCTTTTGAAATAGGATAGTAATACTTTACTTGAGGGTTAGGGTTTCCCAAAAATTTTAACCCTTTTATAGTTATATAATTGGAAGCAACTAACAATCCTGTGGAATGTGAGAATTGAGTATTGGAATTATTCTCAGAAATAGACTGAATAGCTGGCATCTTGGCTGGAGTCCAAGCAGTATCATTCGGCATAACAGCTGCTTGTATGATGTATCGGAAGGTGTCACTCATAATCCTGACAGGATTAATATCGACTTTGTCTTCAAGAAGATAAATACCTGGTTGTAATTTTATGATAATCTCGCCTACACCTGTAAACTTATTTACATGTTTTATGGCTTGTTCAAGCGATTGAAAAGGGGCATTTATAGAGCCAGTACCTGATTCACCACCTAAATTTGCATCAACATAAATGATTTGAGCATGTAAACCAAACATTAATAAGAACTGAAAACTAAACAGTAGAATAAACATCTTTTTCATATTGTATATTTTTTTGACAAAAGAGTTAAATTTATGGCGAATCATCAATTCATAAATCGTTTAAATTACGTTCAAAAGCCGTTCATTTGAAAAATAATCATTCTGATTACATTAAGAGATGTAAAATTTTAATTGAAGAAAAACTCAACTGGTCTTTAGCGTCCAAAGATTGGAGACAGAGAGATTATTTAAATCTAATCAGTACTTTGGAAAATAAGACAGGGATACTATTAAGTTTATCAACAGTTAAGCGAATTTGGAAAGATGATTACAATGGTAATCCGCATCCAAGTACATTGGACGCTTTTGCCAAGTTTTTGGAATATGAAGATTGGTTAAGTTTTAAAAAGAGTGAAAACAGGAGAGCCCAAATACAAGAACCAGAACTAAAACCAGAACAAATTATAAAAAAAACGACTCGAACTTCTTACAAAACAATCCTACTGGTTGTTTCAATTTTGCTATTAGCGGTAATCGGTTTTTGGTATATATCACAGCATTTGACGGATAAAAACAATGTATTGAGTATTCCAACAGAGATTCCTTTTTCAGCAATAAATACGCTACCTATTGGTGTTCCAAACACAGTTATCTTTAAGTATGATCTTGCTGATGTTCAAGCTGATAGTTTTTTTATACAACAATCGTGGGATCCAATGAAACGAGAAAAAATCTCGAAGATGGACTCTATCCTAACAAGCATTTATTACTACCCTGGAGTACATAAAGCAAAATTGATAGCAAATGATTCTGTGATTAGAGAGACTCCTATAACTGTATATTCTGGTGAATGGATTGCTACTGCCGATTATGAAAGCACGAATCGTCCCCCAACCTATATACCGTTGAATTCTGTTGATGGCACTCAAGAATTAAAAGTAAAAAAGGAACTTCTTTCAGACTATAATTTGGATATCCATGATCATTTATATTTGAGCTATTTTTATGTTAATGAACTTGACAATGTTTCTGGTGATAACTTTTTCTTGACAATGACCTTTCAAGCTGACAGTATTGCAGATTTTACTTGTCCAGGTTTTAGAATAATAATTATGGGAACGGAAGATATTCATGCAGTTAATCTAAACCAAAAAGGTTGTGTACATGGAGCATATACTAAATTTGGCGAAAAGTTAATTAGTGGAAAAAATAATGACCTAAGTAGTTTGGGTACAAATGTTTATAAAAAGCAAGACCTAAATATTGAAATTAAAGAAAAGAAAGCCAAGATATACCTTAATAAAGAAAAGATTTTGGAGACTCGCTA
>CAYLSF010000613.1:0-4990 GCA_964385675.1 uncultured Saprospiraceae bacterium | reverse complement strand
AAATCACTAATTATGAAAAAAGTCTTATTATTAACTTGTCTGACCATAGGGCTTATCATAGTGTCCTGTTCAGATGATTTTTTAGAAAAACCAGCTCAAGGTACGCTGAATCCAGCAACCTTAGCAAACGCTGACGGTGTTGAAGCTTTATTAATTGGTGCTTATTCTCTTCTTGATGGATGGGAAGGTGGATGGAGTACAGGTGGTGGTGCACCTTGGAATAGTGCTGCTTCTAACTGGACTTATGGTGATGTTTATGCTGATGACGCTTATAAAGGTACAGAAGCAGGGGATCAGCCAGCATTAGAATTGTTAGAAAACTATACAATTGATCCTGCTAATCCATATTTAATTGGTCGTTGGGCTAGATTGTATGATGGTATTGCTCGTGCAAATGATGTATTGCTTGTTACACCACAAGTCCAAGATATGGATGCTGCTACTAAAACTCAAATAGAAGCAGAAGCTAAATTCTTGAGAGCTCATTATCACTTTGAAGCACAACGTTTATGGGATAATGTTCCTTATGTTACAGAAGGTATTGATGTAAGAGTTGCAAATTCAGGTTCTATCTGGGCGGAGATTGAAGCAGATATGTCTGCTGCTGTTGCAGGTTTACCATCTTCTCCAAGAAACGGTCAAGTAGGTAGAGCAAATAGAATGGCTGCGACTGCATATTTAGGTAAAATCCAATTGTACCAAGGAAAATATAGCGATGCATTAGGTAACTTTAATACCGTTATCAATAGTGGGATGTATCAATTACACCAAAACTTCCACACTAACTTTACATTAGCTGGAAATAATGGTGTTGAAGCTGTATTCCAAATCCAAGCATCTGTTAATGATGGTTCTGGTGGTGCAAACGGTAATCAAGGTGATCAATTAAATCACTTACAAGGTGGTCCTGGTGGTGGTTGTTGTGGATTCCACCAGCCTTCACAAAACTTAGTAAATGCTTATAAAACAACTGGTGGTTTACCCGATACTTCTCCTGGTGATGTAACTAATGATGATGGTATTCCTTCTGGAGATCCTTTTACACCTCATACTGGTCCTCTTGATCCTAGATTAGATAGAACCGTTGGTCGTCGTGGTATTCCTTATTTAGATTGGGGCGTTCACCCAGGTGCTTCTTGGGTAAGAAATCAATCTTATGCTGGACCTTACAGTCCTATTAAGAAAATGTACTATGCTGCTGATCAAGGTACGGGTTCTGATACTCAGGCAGGATGGCACGGTGCTGGTTTGACAGCATTGAACCATAATATCATTCGCTATGCTGATGTATTATTAATGGCTGCAGAGTGTGAAGTTGAAGCAGGAAGTTTAGAAAATGCACGTGCATTAGTGAATCAAGTTCGTGCAAGATCTGCTGATGCTTCTACATGGTTACAAAATGGCGGTAGTGATGCGGCTAACTATGAAATTAGCGAATATACTACGGCATGGACTGATCAAGGTGCTGCTAGAGATGCAGTTCGTTTAGAAAGAAGATTAGAGTTAGCTATGGAAGGACACCGTTTCTTTGACTTGAAACGTTGGGGTGTAGCACAAACGGTATTAAATGCTTACTTAGCAGAGGAATCTACTAAGCGTACTTATTTATCAGGTGCTACTTTCGCTGAAAAGAACATTCGTTTCCCAATACCTCAAGAGGCTATCGATGAATCAAGTGATGATAGTGGAGTGCCTACATTGACTCAGAATCCTGGATTCTAATTGAATTATAAATCCAACAATAAAAGTTGTTGAAATTTTATAAAATACAGCCGCCAATCTTATTAGTAGGGTTGGCGGTTTTTATTTCAAACCTTATAGGTTTCAAAAACCTATAAGGTTTAATCTGCCAAGTTATGAAACTGAGACGCTACACATATTTCTGTTTAATTTTATTCCTATTAACCAATTGCCAAACCAACTCCGAAGTATTTGAATTATTAAATGATGGAAAAACGGGAATCACCTTCAATAATGAAATCCCTGAAAGTGACTCCTTAAACATCATTATTAATAATTATATCTACAATGGTGCGGGCGTAGGTATAGCGGATTTTAATCATGATAGCTTACCTGATGTCTTTTTTGCAGGTAATTTAGTAGAGAATCAACTCTACCTTAATAAAGGCAACCTTCAGTTTGATGACATTTCCGAAAAAGCTCAAATTCAAACCTCAAATAAATGGGTTTCAGGTGTCAATATTATAGATATTAATAACGATGGTTGGCACGATATATACCTTACTTGTACTTTTCATAAGGATTCCGTTTTACGAGAAAATGTATTATTTATCCATCAAGGATTAGATGAAAACGGTATGCCTATTTTTAAAAATAAAGCAGCAGAGTATGGATTAGCAGATAACCAATATTCTACACATAGTATTTTTGTAGATTATGATAAAGATGGGGATTTAGACTTATTTCTCATTAATAATAAATTGGATTTACCCAAAACGATGGGACTCCACAAAAAAGTCAATGATGGTAGTAGTCCTTCTACGGATAGATTATATCGAAATAATGGAGATCAAACCTTTACCAATGTTTCTATGGAAGCGGGGATTAATGCACATGGTTTTGGTTTAGGAGTAGCGGTTTTTGATGTAAATGAAGATAGTTATCCTGATATTTATGTATCTAATGATTTTGTGAGTAATGATATTCTTTGGGTCAATCAAGGGGATGGAACATTTAAAAATGAAATTATGAATTATTTAGATCATCAAAGTTTTTCCTCCATGGGAAATAATTTTGGGGATTTAAATAATGATGGTTTACCCGAAATTGTCACCTTAGATATGCTTCCTGAACAGGATGAACGAATGAAAATGATGTTTGGAGGAGCGAATCATTATTATTATGACATCATGCAACAAAAAGGCTACGAAATCCAATATCCTAGAAATACCATTCAACTGAATCAAGGAAACGGAAATTTTAGCGATATAGCTATGATGTTAGATATAGATGCAACAGATTGGAGTTGGAGTCCGATTATTTGTGATTTTGATAATAATGGTAAAAATGATTTATTTATCACTAACGGTTTTCCAAGAGATATTACAGATTTAGATTTTTCTGACTTCCATTCGGGAATGAATGTCTTAATGAGTGCGAATGAACGCTTATTGAGTAAAATTCCAATTGTAAAAATTGAAAATCACCTTTACCTTCAAAAAGAACAGTTAAGCTTTGAAAAAACACACGAAGGAGCAAAGTTTAGTATTCCATCCTTTTCAAATGGGGTAGCGTTAAGTGATTTGGATAGAGATGGGGATATGGATATGGTGGTTAGTAATATTAACGATAAAGCCTTTGTTTATAAAAATCAGACGGCTGATGACGAGAAGAACAAACATAATTATGTTCAAATAGTCGTGAAAGGAGATTCATCAAATATTGATGCTTTAGGAGCAAAAGTAGAAGTCATTACAGATACAGGAAGATATATTGAAACGGTTCAATATAATAGAGGGTATTGCTCAACTTCTGAAAATTTATTGCATTTTGGGTTGGGAGAATCCAAAGAAATACGCTCTGTAATGGTGACTTGGATGGATGGAACACAATCTTCTATTTCAAATCCAAAGATGAATACCCTACATCATATAGCGTACTATGATGTCAATAAGGATAGTCCAAATATTGAGGTAGCGATACCTTTATTTCAATCCTATCAAAACGAAATTTCAAATGTAAAGCATGATTTCACCAAGTTCTATGACTTCAATACGCAGCCGCACATTCAAAAAATCACCTCCGAAGAAGGGCCGCCTATCGCAGTAGCGGATATAAATGGTGATGGAACAGATGATATAATTTTGAGTCAAGGAGAGGAAAGTCCGTTACAATTCTTTTATCAAAAAAAAGAAGGAGGATTTGATATAAAAATTCATCCTGAAATTGATTCTGCTGGTGAAGTGACGGCTTTATTGGTTCTAGATTTAAATAATGACGGCATACAAGACTTATTTATAGGAAAAGGATCGCCTGAGTTTTTTCAGCAGCCTTATAAGCAACAAGATGAAGTTTATTTGGGGCAAACGGATGGTAGTTTTAAGAAGGATAATTCTTTTCAAGCGAATCAAAGCGTAACAGGAACAGCAGTAGCGGCTGACTTTGATAGAGATGGTGATTTGGATATTTTTGTGGGGTCAAGAGTAGTCGTAGGGCAATGGCCTTCTACCCCTTCTTCTATTTTATACATCAATGATAATGGAAAATTAACGGATAAAATCGAGGACTATGCCCCTGAGTTGAAAAAAATAGGTATGGTTACTTCTGCACTTTGGACAGATGTAAATAATGATGGTTGGTTAGACTTGGTGGTGGTTGGTAAATGGATGGCACCGACTATTTTCTTAAATGTGCAAGGTAAGGAATTTGAAAAAATGAACTTGCCATTATTTGATGATTTAGAAGGACTTTGGAATAGTGTAGTGGCTGCGGATTTGGATAATGATGGATTTATAGATTATGTCTTAGGAAATCAAGGATTGAATAATAAATATCGTTTAGATGATGATCATCCTTTGAAACTATATGCTAAAGACTTTGATGCAAATGGAAGTATCGATCCGATTATGAGTCATTATATAGATGGGGCGTATAAGCCTTATCACCTTCGGAATGCAATGAAAAAACAAATCCGAAAACTCTCTAAAGATTATAAAAACTACATTAGCTACGCTCAAAGTACAACGGATCAAGTACTGGAAAAATTAGGGCGAGAAGGTGTCATGGAGCTAGAGGCAGACGTATTGGAGCATATTATCCTTTGGAATGAAGGTGGACAATCTTTTTCTGCTCAAAAGTTACCAATGCTAACGCAGATTTCTGTCGGTAATGGAATTTTATTGGAAGATTTAGATGGTGATCATCAAATTGATATTTTATTCACGGGTAATGACTATGGAACAGAGGTTTTTAATGGGATTCATGATGCAGGAACGGGGGCTTTTTTAAAAAATGAAGGAGGTAGAAGTTT
>CAYLSF010000612.1:0-4993 GCA_964385675.1 uncultured Saprospiraceae bacterium | reverse complement strand
CAACTAAAAAACTTATTACTATCTCCTTGACGCTAATCCGATAGCTATCGGGACATGAAAACTAAAATACGGCTTTTTAGGTTCTGATCCACCTGTCGCTACTATTCCATCAGGTTTACCTATCATTTCAAATTTCTGGATAATAGCAGAGAGGGACGCTGTGCAAAAAAATTAAGTTTGTATCGAACTCTAAAGTCAACTAAATTAATAATCGGACCAATAAACCCTAGTGATAATTCATGTTCGTTCCAATCTTCGATACTTGCAATTAATCTTTTTTGAAACGTTTTAACAACTAGTATTTCTTCATCATTTAATTGAACTTCTTTTTGCAACTAATCTTCTAGTTCTTGTATGTAATCTACTCTTTCTACGCCAAATAGATCATAAATCTTTTGACGGGTCATATCATTCATATATAGTCTAGTAATCTCCTCTGCCATTTCTATGAATTTTGATTTATATAAAAATACAAAGGATTTTCCATAAAAGCAGCTATTCGCTATAAAAAAGCAGAAAGCCACCCAAAGGGCAGCTTCTTCTCAAAAAACTACAAGTGATAAAAATTCTTTTTTAGAGCAGAGAGGCGAGAACAGAGAAAAGAGATAATTGTATCCTATTTCTAGTCTCTTGTCTCTGCTCTCTTATCTCTATTCTCCTATCATTGTTTCACTATTCGCTTCACCATACGTTCCCCATTAGTTGGTATAATTTCCACCATATAGTGTCCTTTTGGGAAATCTTGCATAGCGATTTGCATATTATCTGATGTAATAGCCAAATTACGCATCGGCTGACCGAGGGTGTTATAAATAGTAACTTGTCCAGCAGTAATTCCCTGTACATTTAATACCTCACCAACAGGATTAGGAAAAACCCGTAAATCAGGCTGTTCAATGTCCATCTCCACACTTACGATTTCG
The DNA here is from genome assembly GCA_964385675.1 of uncultured Saprospiraceae bacterium. Lineage (GTDB taxonomy): Bacteria > Bacteroidota > Bacteroidia > Chitinophagales > Saprospiraceae > CAYLSF01. Next base: position 4,070 of record CAYLSF010000612.1, on the reverse strand, counting down.
CTATAATCAAATACGCCGTCAAAGTCCAATTGCTTTAGGCGGTAATAGTTTTTGCCCGATAGTGGTGCTTCATCTGTGAAGGTATAGTCTTGTGTCTCTAGTGTAGTACCTGCCCCTGCTACAAAGCCAATGGTTTCCCAAGTTTCTCCATTTGCACTTCTTTCGATATCGAAACCTTTATTGATTTCTTCGGAAGCGGTTTGCCAAGTTAAAGCGACTTGTTGACTTTCTGCGGTTGCTTGGAAGGAAGTTAGTTCTACAGGTAAAGAAATATCTCCACTCAATGTTGGTGTGCTAGCACCAGTACAACCTCCTCCAGGAGCAATTACCCAACCTGTAGCAGGAGGATTCACGCCTAAATCGTTAGTGTTTGTATAATGACTAACATTGCTAATTTGTATTGCCCATGGTCCTGTTGGACTAATATAGCTAATTATTCCGCCACTAGTGAAATTGAGATAAGCATTCTTTCCATTTACAACACCAAAAGAGATATATGTACCATCTATAGCTCTATCAGGAGGTCCGCTTACTGTACAACTTGACCCTGATACTGTAACCTGAGAAAAACTAGAACTCAATCCAACAATGCTTAAAACAAAAATTAGTAAACTTTTTTTCATGATTTAAAAATTTAATTAAATTATTAATGAATTTGAATCGGCAATCGACTTTCGAGAATCGACTTTCGATATTTTTAAAATAGTTGTGTCTTTTACTTTATAGGTTGACCTTGTAAAATGACACGGTGATTTTTGATATTTTTTCAAAAAAATTTCAAAGCAATTTTTAAAGGGATAAAAGCCGCCACTTTTAGCGGCTTTTTATCTTGTATTTATATTGCTTCTCGTCTATTTTGGTGTCTTTATTGACCCTTCATTCTATTCATAGGTTGAGGTCGCAAAATGACACACCGATTTTTAAAGTTTTTTTAAAAAAGTTTAGAAATAGATCAAAAAAGCCCTCTCAGCGTGCTGAGAAGGCTTTTTTGAATCATTAAAAAATAATCGCATAATGAAGTTTACGAAGCTTTTGAAGTTTCGTAAACTTAGATTTTCGTTTAAAATTCCCTATTCCCCCATTAATACAAAGGCTGCCCAATATTTAGGTTGTGCCGTTGTTTTATTGGTAAGCATATTGAGTTTGGCTTGACGAATGGCAGAAGTGTAGGATTGCCCTGAAAGGTGTTGTTTGTAAAAGTCGATCATGAGTTGACTGCTGTATTTATCACTGACTTTCCAGAGGGAGAAAAGGACATTTTTAGCCCCCGAATAGATAAAACTCCGATTGAAGGCAATCAATCCTTCGCCTATGACCAATTGCCCAATCCCACTTTCGCAACTACTTAGCACGACTAAGTCGGCATTGATGTCTTTAAATTGTATTTCATTGGAATACATAAAATTCTCGTCCGTTTCGTCATTGACATAACAGGCTAGAGCGGATAGTTTTGGATTTTTAAAATTGACCAAACCATGTGTGGCTATATGAATATATTGATAGCCTTGTTGTTCTAAGGCTTTGAAGAGTTGGTTTTTGGTTGCCTTTTTTTGTAGCAATACATTGGTCGTTCCCTTGTTGGATTTGACCGCAGATGCTATCGTTTTGACTTCCTTTTTGGTGCTTGGCAAGGCTAAAAACTCACCTTTCTCAAAACTCCGATAAATGCTATCCACCATAAAATCGAGCGAACGAGTGGCATCCGCTAAGGTTTCTCCTTTATTAAATACAGGGGCAAAAGCCAGTAAGGATTTATCTTGAGGCGTTTGCTTGTCTTTTAAATAAGAATACGCCGTAGCGGAATAGTGGTAATTGATTTCGTATTTTTTGATTAAAAAATCTAGTTCATTGTACGGTTTTTTATCTTTAGCAGCCAATAACACCTCAAACGGTAGGTTGAACAGTTCATTTTCTACTACTATCATTAAGCGTTCTTTTCCTTCAAGTTGTGTTGCTATTGGTTTGAGCAATTGATTATACAAGCGATGACTCACTTCTATAAATCGCTCTCGTACAGGCTTTTGAAAGGCTGCTCGGTTTTGGATGAGTTTATTGAGGGTTTTGATGTCTTTAGCTAGATTGTCGGAGTTGATTTTAGTTACGCTTTTGCTCTTATTTCCAATGGTCAGCACCACATTATAGCTCTCTTCGTTGTTATCCGTTGCCATACTATAAGTAATCAATAACGTATTTTTGGGTAAAATAGCTTGTGTTTCTGCTAACGTAGCATATTGAGCATTATAAAAATGATTGGCTTGTTTGGGGTATTTTTGATTCACTTCTGTTAAGTGGTTTTCTAATTGATAATTAACTTTCAATAATTTATTTTGATAGAAGCGAATGGAATCTTTGTCCTGACTACTCTTTGCTAAATCCAACTGTTGCCCAATCGTCTGCATCGTTTTTAAGAGCCCCTGTTCCTTCATAAATACAGCTTCCGGTAGCAGACTCGGGGTTAAGATTTCTATAAGTTGAATCGCCTTTTGTTTTTGAGTGGTTTGATATAAAATATTAAACGCAACATCTGTAGGAGCTAATTCATATACTTTTCGATAACCATCAGTAGCTTCAGCAAGTGCCCCTAATAGCTCCATATTAGCATAATATTGAGATTTATCAAATCCCTTAGCCTGTTGCCAGGCTTCTTCTTGCATTTTTATAGCACGTTCAAGTAAGGATAGTCCTATTTTGATTTTCTCGATATCGCCCTCTGATTCTCCCCATCTTAAAAAACTCTGCCCTTTTTTGGATAAAGTAATTTGTTTGTACAAGGCATAAGTACACGTTTCATATTCCGATGGATTTTGATAAATATCAGTCGTATCAAATACAGAACATAACATCAATAATAAATTATGGTAAGCGGCTACACTCTCTTTGTATTCCTTCCTAGCATAACGAATTGACCCCATTTGGAACTCTACAGAAGGATCCATGTGATAGGTTCTTGATTTTTGATGATAGGCTAAAGCTTGATCCAAATCCCCCTTCTTCAATTCATTTTCTGCTAGTTTTGCATAAGAAATACTCAGACCATGCCCAAAATTTTCTTCATCTTTCGAGAAACATTCAATCGCTTTTTGGGCATTTTTTAATGTATTTTCATAGTCATTCATCATTACATATACTCTAGCTAATCTATTGTAACTATGTCCATAAGCGGGAAGATGAGAACGGTGTTTTACCGTTTCTTTAGCTTTTTTCATATAGACCAACGCTTTAGAAAAGTTATCATGATCAAAATGAAGATAGCCTAGCGATATATAATAATTGGTCAGTGTCGCATTTTTGATAAGTTGATATTTCTCATTATCTGCTTCCATCTTTGCACTATAGAGTAGGGCTTTTTCATAATTCCGAGTTTCAGCAAAGAAGCGTACTTTTCCAAAATCTATATAAATCTGGTATTTTTTTAAGTTGGGATTAGTTATTTGCTCTAGTGTATTTTCTAACGTTCCAATTAAGTTATTTAATTGTTCCAATCGTCTATCCCCCGAATAAGCTAATATCAAACTTAGTCCAGTCTCAAAATACAAATCTGTATTCTTGTTGCCTACTTGAAATGCTTTTTCATTATAGAAAATAGATTTATCAAAATCTGATGAACTATACACTTCCCCTAAGGTATAATAAGCGTAAGCTGTATTCGGATGGTTTTCTAATCCTTTTTGAGTGGCTAACTCTATTATTTTTTCCGCTTTTGATTTTGCTTCAACCTCTTTACTAAAAGCGGATAAGTACATAGCGTACCTACCTTGTATTTCAATCTGTTTTACATCAAAAGGATGTGACTCGTAATGAAGAATCGCAATATCTAATAAGTCAAATGCCTTGCTTGTCGTGTCTTCTGCTTTGATTAATTGAATCGCCTCTGCATAATATTGATTGGCGAGTGAAGTATCTTTTTGAATATTTCCTGTAGGCGTTTGTGTATAGCCTAGCAATGGCAATAATAGCCATAGAATGGTTTGTGGTAATCTCATTTTTATCAATCTTGTAGTGGTTGAAACCTTTTATTAATTCATTTACCCGCCTTAAATATAGATAATAATATTTTGGTGAATGAGGGT
>CAYLSF010000611.1:0-4995 GCA_964385675.1 uncultured Saprospiraceae bacterium | reverse complement strand
AAATCTATCGTTTAATTCAATCAGGAGGATATTATTTTTATGCACGTCCAAGACGATTTGGTAAGCTTTTGATACATTAAACCATAAAATCACTTTACGAAGGATAAAAAGATTTGTTTAAGGTATAAATTGTCTCTAAAAGCAGAAGTCCTTGTTTTCAAATAAGGACTTTAGTATTTTTACAAATATGGCGAAAATTAAAAAATTAATCCGGTTTGATTGGGCGATTAAACGTCTTTTAAGGCATAAAGCTAATTTTGATATTTTAGAAGGCTTTTTGAGTGTACTTCTAAATGAAGATATTGTTATTCGTCAAATTTTGGATAGTGAAAGTAATAAAGAAGAAGTTGATGATAAACACAATAGGGTTGACATCTTGGTAGAAGATAGTAAGGGTGAACTCATAATCATCGAAGTTCAAAATAGTAAGGAGTATGATTATTTTCATAGGATACTTTTTGGCACTTCAAAAGTGATTACAGAACATATTAAAGAAGGAAAGCCTTATGCTTCGGTTAAAAAAGTAATTTCAATCACCATTGCGTATTTTGATTTGGGGCAAGGTAAAGATTACGTTTATCATGGAACAAATATATTTAAAGGAATCCACAAGGGAGATATTTTAAATTTGGCTACTAAACAAAAAGAATTGTATAACAAAGATGAAGTATATGAAATATTCCCAGAATATTGGTTATTAAAAGTTGATAACTTTGATGATAAGGTGAAAAATAAGTTGGATGAATGGATATATTTTCTCAAAAATGGAGAAGTTCAAGATACCTTTACAGCAAAAGGTCTTGAAGAAGCTAAAGACCGTTTAGATGAAATGAAATTGACGGAAAGTGAACGTCAAGAATACAAAAACTACTTAAAGCGTTTGCGAAAGATTGCAAGTGAACAATATAACAAAATGGTTGACGCTAAAGATTTGATAGATAAGGCTAAAGAAGAACAATTAATAGAAAGTATAATTGGATTTCACGAAATTGGGTTACCAAACGAACAAATCGCCAAAGGCTTAAAAATTTCAATATCAAAAGTTGAAGAGGTCTTACAGAAACATCAGAAAACTAAATAATCATATTAGAACGCCCTTAATTCACAAATTACCCCACCTTCCTCAAAGGAACAATAGAACTAGACTTATCTAAATACAAAACGTGATGAACTTCAATATCAAGCGTTGCTAAATCGTTAGCAAATAAAATGATGGTTTTTTTATCTTTTAATTGAGCTAAGAGGGTTTTGATATTATCTTCAATGATACTATCCAAGTTTTTAAATGGTTCATCAATCAATAGGATGGATTTTTTAGTCATTAAGCCTCTGGCGTACAATAAAATTTTTCGTTCATTTTTGGATAATTTTGAGCCATTTGTGCCAATAGATTGATGAATGGTCAGTGGATTTTTACGTCCTTTTTGGATTTGATTTAAAATTCGTTCTGCTCGTTTTTTATACTTTTTTTGACGACCATAAGCAATAGCTTCTAGTACGGTATTGCCATACAATTGCCATTCATCAGCAATGACAGTTATCTTTTTTCGCCATGATTTTGGATTTACCATATTAGAGGCTTGATTATCTATCAAGATTTGTCCTTGATTTGGATAATAAATACCAAGCAGGAGTTTAATTAAAGTGGTTTTTCCACTTTCTGTAGAGCCAATGATGGCATTAATTTGATTTGGTTGAATTATTCCATCTAAACCGTTGAGAATAGGGGAGGAGTTGTTGTAATTGAAAGTTAGATTATTAAACTGAATTTCGCCTTTCTCAAAAACTAAATCGGTTGCTGAAAGTGTATTAGGTTTAGGAAGGGATAGGATTTTATAGAGTTTCTGAATAGAAATTTTGCCTTTTTTCCAAATCATACTTGTCCCCAATATCCTTCTAAAAAATGGTAACAGGCTAATAAGTAATAAGACGATAAAAAGCATATTTTGTGTATCTATGACAGCATTACTCTTTTTTTGAAAAGCGATGAAATAGAGCACAATACCAATCATACTATACATCATAACAGGTATAATAGATTGAATTAAAGCGGTCATTCGTTGATAGTCTGCACCAATTTGTCTTAATCGCTTGATTCTTTTTTTGAAACGACTGAGTTCGGGCTTTTCTTTATTAAAACTTTGTAGCGTTAACATGGACATTAAACGTTGATTGACGAATTTTAATAAACCAGATTTTTGGTTGCGTCTCTTTTCTGTAATAATATAAAAGAGTTGATTTAGTCCATGAATACCTAAAGCGGTCAATAGAAAGAAACCTAATAGCATTTGCGCTAGAAAAGGATAAACAGACCATAAGATACTAAAAGCGAAAATTAGCATAAAGCCATCTGCTATAAATCGAATGATTCCTTTAGTTAAAAAACCATGAATGCTACTTAAATCGCCGCTATATCGTAGTAAATATTTTCCCATTCCTTTTTTATCATATTCTGATATTTCTACAGAAAGTTGATATTCAAATAATTGTCCTCGCAATTCATACAAGAATTGCTCTCCCAAATTTCCCATCATATATCGTAATGAAAAATCTAGAAATCCTTTTAAAAGGATAGCCCCTAAAAAGCAATAAAATATCGTTTCAAAAGATGGAATAATAGGTAGAATGTTTTGTAAGAATTGACTTTTATTGCTTTGTAGATTGAAAATTAAAGAATAGGAATAAGTGATTAAAATTGGAATTAATAAGGTCAAAATATTGGTAAGAATACCAATTTGTAGGGTGAGAAGAATGACCTTAATATGCTTTTTTAGGAAAGGGATCACGATAGCTTTGTAAGCTTCCATATTAATTTGTAATTGAAAAAGGTAGATAAAAAATTCCCGCTACTCTTTATTATTTTTCTAACACTATTATAAGAATTAAAGTAACGGGAATAAAGCACTTACATCACTCTATAATATTTGATAAGACAGCATAATATTTATCTGCTATAACTTTTGCACCAGCTTCATTATAATGCACATCATCAGGCATATAGCTATCTGACCACCCTGTTGCCATATTGATGGCTATTACTGAAGAGGTATTGTTTGTTTGCTGATTTGCAATATTGGGAATTTCCTCGTTGAATTGATTGAAAATATTGGTAAGTTCAGCAGTCATTATATCACTTCTACCAGGAGCAATTTGTTCTAGTAGAATGGTAATATTTGGATTTTTAGCTTGGAATTTGTCTATGATTTGATTGATGTTGCTAACAATATTACTGACGGCTACATTATCTAGTAAATCATTTCCTCCAATACCCAATAATACATAGTTTGGTGCTCCATTAGCCAATACGGCATCCAATTCATTTAGAATATCACTACTTGTAGCACCGCCTGTTCCCTGATGATCCGTATCGAAAGTTTTACCTTGAAATGCTGAATAATTACTATCATCCGCTCGACCACCTACAAAATCAAAGGTCTTGTTGTCTCGCACCAAATTCTTCCATAATTCATAACGATAACTCTCGTATTCGGGTCTTGCCCCTTCTACTCTCGAATCCCCTAATGGCAAAATAGTATTTGTACCCGAAAAATCTGGCGATACAATAGAGTCACTGCCTCCTTCATCTTCATTACAACTAATGATAGTGGTTAGGAATAGCATGAGAACTAATCCTTTTATAATCTTATATTTAGACATATTGTTTGTGTTGATGTGCTAAGTGAAACGAAGTCCCGTACCGATAGGTAGGGATTGACGTATTGACGTGTTGATGATTTTAATGAAACATTAACATATCAACACGTCAACACATATTCTAAGCGGCTACTAAAGCTTTGATTCTTGATTTATCAATGGCAGCGAAAAGCATTTCTGGTGTCATTAAACCCTCTAAGCCTAATACAGGTAAATCGCAGAACTCACGAACTTCTTTGGCTAATAATGGACTTGCTGTGAATAAACCACCTACGGCAAACGGCTTCATGCCGATGTTCTTCAAAATTTCAATGCCAGTCATCACACTCATACTATCGCCACAAGACAAGAAAATATGGTCGATGGTATTCATGAAAGCGTAATTATTAATCAATGCCCATGTTTCTCTTTGTAATAAACCATCTGCAATTTCAATGACCACGTAATCGGGCTTGATGTGTTCGGTTCTCGCTAAAAGGGTTTCATGTAAGTCTAATAACTCTTCCATACCGCACATATAAGTAGAAGGGAATCCTAAGTGTGAGAAGTCCGTTACATAATGTGCACCACAGTCTCTAACAAAACTTCTATCTTTAGTATAGACAGTTCCAGTTAATTTGATATAAGCTACTTTGTTTTTAGCCGCTCTTAATCCTCTACATAAATAACCCGCAGATGTTGTTTTACCACTATCCATACTAGAACCCACAGATAAGATGACTTTATAAGGACGCTCTTTGTACGCATTGAAATGCAATAATTCATCGTGTAATAATTTGGTATTCAATATATTTCCTCTTTCATCGGTCGCGTAGCCTACCAATTTTAGCATAGTCGCTCCTACTTTATTGAATTTTGCATTCATAGATTCTAAAATACCAATAGCACCGCCTTTTCCTAATATTTGGTATCTTGAATGATAACCTTCAGGAACATATCCTTCAAATTGACCTGTTGCATAGCGATTTCCGAATGCTCCCATAATGTAGTCCCCTTCAAAGATGTAGGTATTATTACCGTTGACGCCTTGAATAGAACTATGTTTTCCAATACTTACGACTTTGAAAATAGCGACATCTCCAGCAATTGGTTGATGTGTTTTTTTGATTTGACGATTGATTTTGTAATCTACTACATTTCTAGTGATGATTGACTTTTTTACCTTGTTCATGGTTGTCTTAGTTTTTGAATGTTTTTCATTCGACAATCGACAATCGACTTTTGACAATCGACTATTATTTTACTCCACAGGGAGGATACGACAATCGAATTTTAAATAATGTTTATGTTTAAAAATGTAGTTGTTTGTCAAATATGAATATGATTTTATAATGTATGATG
>CAYLSF010000610.1:0-4996 GCA_964385675.1 uncultured Saprospiraceae bacterium | reverse complement strand
ATTACGAATGGTACGAATAACATCTCCTTCCATAATTTGCATATGATAAATATCGTAGAGCAATTTAAAATTAGGCGATCCTAGTTTTTTAGCCAACTGAACACCCCATGCTGTATTGTCGCACATATAATCTTTATGATCGACCTTACTGTTTAAGAGTTCCATTGTGATAGTTATACCATGTTTTTCTGCCAATTTTACAATGGGTTCTAAGCCTACTGCACAATTTTCAAGTCCTTGTGCATCTGTCATTCCTCTACGATTTCCAGAAAAGCAGATGATGTTTTTTAATCCAGCATCAGCGGCCTGTGGAATTAATTCCATGATTTCAACTTGTATTTGTCGATGATTTTTACCATCATTCAGCCCTTTTGTAATACCTAGTGTACTACCATTTGACATGGCGACGGTCATGCCATAGCGTTGTACCGTTTTCCAATCTTTAGCATCTAGCAATTCAATGGATTTTAAACCCAAATCTTGAGCAGCTTCACAAAGGGCTTCTAAAGGCATTTTAGAATAACACCATTGACAAACAGAGTGATTTATCGTTCCTTTTAATTGGTCTTTTATCACTTTAGAAGATTTTTCCTCAATGACAGGGGTACACTGTACGCCTGTTGATAATATAGTTGCTCCTAAAGCCATTTGCTTTAGGGCTGTTTTTCTAGATATTTTTTTAGACATGGTTATTTGATTTTAGACAATCGACTTTCGATACCCGATTGTCGAAGGTCGATTGTTTTATATTATAAGGTTTGTGTAATCTGAAAATATGTACCATTTACAATTGGCACATCTGTATTTGCATTATATAGATCTCTGTATTGCTCAAAAATTGTTTGTGGTTGTTTTTTTGCATTGATATAAAGAGAATCAAATGTTAACATAAAATCAAATACCTCTGTATTCTCTAATAGTTTATCTGCAATCAATTGTTTTTTGATAAGTAGCATCAATGATTTCCGTTGCTCAGGCGTCAGTTGTTTATTAGAAGTAGGGTCGGTAGGTCGTTGAACGGTTGTTTTAGTTTTAGTAATTTCTTTTTCTGTAGTAGGGGCATCATCTCCATTCACTTCTGCTAAAATGACATCGGTTATATTTTTATAAGATGCAATTCTAGGTTTTGCAATGTCCTTATCATTAATCTTTAAATCAGTAATAAAGTTATTTTTATTCAAGTGCATTTCAACTTGCAGCGTCCTATCGCCTTGCAAACAACTGGCATAAACCTTAGAAGATTTTAGTTGATTATTACTATCAAAATAATCGTATTTGGAGCTTGATAGTACCTCAATGGATTGTCCATTTAAAATTGTTGTGATAAGTAGCCCTAAAAAGAGTGAAAGTATTGTTCTCATCTTATGTGTTATTAATTTGTAATTCAAGTACGGTAAAATTAATGAAATGGTTGGAAGTAAACAGGGTTATTATTTTTAATAGGGAAATTTATAGCTTTGAGTATAAATAAATTTTTTGGTTCTCTGACAAAAGGCATGATTATCAGAGAACCAAAATTATTATCAAAATTAAATATGTGAAAGTTTATGAAACGCACGGCTTCAAACCTCATTTCTTTTATTATGAAGTCTCATTCTTTTGAGACACTGCCTTCTACGGTTTAATAGCCTATTGTTTTATGACTTTTCCTATATGCCGCCCTTCAAAGGTGACAAAGTAAAATCCCGCATTCAATTCGCTCATATTGATATTAACTTGTGGTGTCGTTACATTTTCTTCATGTATAGTTCTACCTAAAACATCATATAAACGCAATTGGCCATCCAAGATTTCTGTCATCTCTATCGTTAACCAATCCGTAGTAGGATTGGGATAAATATTAAATTTATCTGGTGTGATAATATCTACTACATTGGTTGTTGCATTATTACAAACGGTAGAATCAGGATTTACTTCTAAATAATTGCCTGCCGTTAAGTCTTTCCCCATAAATGCTGCATAGTCAGCAGGATAACGATTAAATCTAAAGTTAAGGTTTTGATTAATGTTTAGTACTGTTCCTTGTGCTACAGCATTACCTTGTACCAATGGATTTTTATATTCCCAAATAATATCTTCTGTTGGCGTAATTTCAAAAGTATATCCTCTTCGACCCACACAAATTAAGGTATTACCATTCTCCAAACGTTGTACGCCAGATAAACCTGTAGAATACATTTTTTCTGCTTCAGGATGCGTATAACTCCATTCATAATCCGCTGGTCCATATAAATTGGTGGTATCATAAGGATATAACCAAGAATAGGTATCAAATTGAGGATTGATAATATTAACCGTAGAAGAAGAATCTGTAAATCGATTATTATAAAAGAAAATTTTACCAAAGTCAGGGTGGAAGGTTGGTAAACCAAAACTTGCCCAATGTACATCATGTTGATAAAAACACTTCATATCTGTAGAGTCTCCTCTATCGTACGCCATTGGATTTCCCCAACGAAACATTAGGTCTCCACCTCGCCCACTATTTCCACCACTACTTGTTGCGGCTTCTGCTGTGGTTGTACTGTGGTCAATAATCCACATTTCATTAAATTCTGGAATGCTGATAATGATTTGATCTAAGATTTCATTGTAGTCAATTGAATTGGCATGTAACCAATCTGCCCCTGGATCATCAAAGTAATTGATGTCTATTTTTCCTGGATTGTCTTTGATAACCCCAAAATTAGCTTTGGTGGCATCAAAGTCTTGTACTAAATGATCCCAAGCATTCCATTCCCAAATAATATTTGCACTATCTGTTCCTATCGGCTCAATTTCAATAATTTTATCAGGCCAAAGTTCTATATCCGTCATATTAGACGTGTCTCTACCTGCCGCTATACATTCTGATAATGTTTTTAATTCCCAAACGATGGCGATGATTGTACCATTTTGAGTAACCGCAATATCATGGTGAAGTCGTTCTGTAGCATTATTTAATTCATAAGACCAAAGTTTATTATTATCCCAGTCTAAAATTTCAATAATACCACCACCACCGCCTGCCCAAATAGCATCACCTGCAACAGAAGCATTTCTTTTGGTTTTCACCAGATTACCATTTTCTAATAAAATAGCAACATTACCTGGTCTAACATCGGCACTATCTGCCCACTCATGTACGACTCTACCGCAATTGTCTAATAGATAAACTGTAGGTTGGTTGTGTGGATAGTGTAAATTATAACCATTGATGACACTTTGGTCAAAAGAAATAGTACCTACTGTATTTTGCCCAAATACAATAGTGGTTAAGCATAATAAAAATGTAGATAAAATGATTCTCATATAAATTTATTGGTTTGATGAGCACTACATTATCTCCTCTTATAAAAAATGGAAGAGTAATGGAAGGTAATTTATAATTTTATAATTTTAAAAGTTTGTAACGTAGTTTCACTACTAATGGAAATAAAATAAATTCCTTTTGCCCATGCTGATGAATTAATAGTAATGTTATTAGTCAAAAACGATTGTTCAAAAATAGTTTGTCCTTGGATATTTCTAACGAATAATTGACCATTTTTCGCTTCTATATTTTCAATAAAAAGTTGATTAATCGTCGGATTTGGAAAAACATTAAATTTAGGAGCATAAATTTCTTTAGATGAAGTATAAATAATACAATTCGAGGGTAAGGGGTTGATTTCTACAGGAACACTTGGCGTTAAATCTAATCCTTGCAATCCACTATAATCTGGTGCATAGCGAGTCGCTCGAAAAATATTATTACCTGAAATATTAGTTCCCTGTTGCACAGGACCACTATTTCGCACAGGATTAATGTAATCCCAAACTATATCACCTGATGGATTAGCTTCAAATATTCGTCCTGCTGCTCCATCTCCAATTAGAATATTTCCATTAGAGAGTTGTTGTCCGCTCGACACAAAACTTGTATAAAAATCCGTTGGTATAGCTGCTTGATAAGCAATTTGGGCAGAATCTGGCAAAAATGTTCCTGAGCCTGAGAGCGTATAATTTCCTTGTGCATCTACAGGTGGAGTTATAATATCAACGCTTGAATAACCTCTACCATCAAATCCATTATTGAATACCATAATTTTCCCAGCATTCGGTAAGCCTTGTGGAATCCAATATACGGTATGTTGTCCAAATAGCTGCTTATCAGCAATAGCACCTTGATTGTAAGCTTCTGGATTTCCCCAACGGTATAAAATATCTCCTCCTTTACCACTATTACCCCCTGTGCTAGTCGCCGCTTCCGCTGTAGTTGTGCTATGGTCAATAACCCAAAATTCGTTAAAATGACGACTACTGATGACTATTTGATCTAACGCTGGATTATAAGCAATACTATTAGCATGAATCCAATCAGCCCTATTAGGAATATTGGGTTGCACGATAGGATAATTTAAATTAATTTTTTCCGGATGTTGTGATACGGTATCATAATTTAATTTTGAAGCATCATAGTCTTGAATGAGATGATCTTTCATGTGCCATTCCCACACGATATTATAACTATTCGTACCAAAAGGCTCAATTTCCCAAATCTGCTCTGACCATAATGCATTATCAATATTGTTGGGATCTCTTCCCATAGCAATAGCATCTGCTAAAGGATGATATTCCCATCCTAAAACTAGTATGTTTCCATTCGGTAAAGGCTCTATATCATGGTGCTGATGAAAGGTATTACTAGCTACGATACCTGTCCAAATTAGATTATCATTCCAGTCTTTGAGTTCTATGATTCCTCCATTCGTATTGAAGATGGTGCTACCTCCTTTACCCGTTCTGAGTAAATTACCATTAGGTAGCAAATAAACAGAATTACCTGGTCTATAACTACTAGTCCATTGATTTACAATTTCTCCGCAATTATCAATCAAATAAGTATTGGTATTACCCAAAGGGGCAAATAAAGTATAACCATTAAATGAAGTGGAATCATTTTGAAATAAGCCAACTGTTTGTTGAGCATTCATTTTAAATGCCAAAAACAAGAGTAGCAAATTCCATTTTAGAA